>QKDP01000028.1 GCA_003252055.1 Desulfobacter postgatei
AAAAACTGGCTGTTTTCTGATACTGTTCAAGGCGCAAAGGTCAGTGCGGTCATTTACAGCCTGATAGAGACGGCAAAATCCAATGGCCTGGAGCCGTACCGGTACCTGAAGCACTTGTTTCAACATCTTCCTGAAGCAATGACATTTGATGATTTTCAAGAGTTGCTCCCCTACAATGTGACGAAAGAAAAAATTTCTGAATCTGTTCCCTGCTGAGTGGGGTTAAAACACCGCTTACCAACCTTTAGGGTTTGCTGGCTGTCTGGCTCTGGCTGCGCAAGCCCACTCAGGGAGTTGTATTATACCATCAAATTGACCAGCTTCCTCTCTTTAAAAACTGGATCATCGAGTAAAAACAGGTAATCCTCTCCAGTTTTTCAAAATGTATTTTTTCTTGACGTATCAGTGCCTCGGATTTATGCTTTCCCTTTATGGTTCGGGTTTTTTGCACAGGCTCATTTGAGAATAAGGTTTCTGATGGACATACCCCAGATAGTCAGTCCGGACGGTTATATTGATACCATTGCCCTTCGTACGTCCGGAGAAGAGCAGATGGATGTTCGGTTTCTATTCCCCAAAGTGTCGGATTATATTGTATCATCTTTAAAGGAAGGCAAACCCTGGTTTTTTTCCGGCAGAAGCGGCAATGCCCAGATGGGCCTGCTTACGGACACCCACATATTCGGTGAAACCCCGCCGACGCCGGAAATTGACGGATCAAAGATTCTGCTTTCCGGCATGATCCGAAACCTGAACCCTCTTTTGATCAATGCCCTGGATTTGTTTGAGACCGGGGATGAGATCGGCCGGCTGGTGGTTATGGACCCGGAACTACGCATTCGAGATGTCCGCCATTATCTTCATAAACGGCTTTTTGTGGGCAACCGGGTGGGCAAGGGCTATTATGAAGGTTTTGATATCTGTCAGGAAATCGATTCTTTAACCGGGAAAAACTGCGATTATATTGAGGTGGCCCTCTCGTCTTTCCAGTATTGTTTTGAACCGGCAGCCATGATTCGGTCCAGTATTGGTGCAGTGATTAAAAAGGGTCGAAGTGCCCTGAATACCATTCGGTCCAGGGTGCCCATGGACCCGGATCATACCCTTCTCAATCCGGGTGAGCTTTTTGTGGGGGCCATCAAGATCTCTTTGGGTGACATTTACGGAATCATTGATGCCGTGGTCTCCCCGGAAAAAGATAATATTATCCATCTGCCTGCCAGGGTGCTGGATCCATTTCGTACCTTCAGGAACCGGCAGGTGGAACTGTATCATCTGGGGAAAACCCCAGTCCCCTTGAGCGATGTGCGTATTCGCATCCGGTTTTTCAGAAGTCACAACCCCTTGACCGTACCCCTGGAAAAGACCAGGGTAAAAGAAGGGTACCGGCTGTACGATCTGCTTACCCATGCCGAGGTATCCAATCTGTTCGATATTCTGGACGAAAATGCCATGGGCCTGATCCTGTACAAGGGTAATTTTATCCAGGTGCCCCGAGCCCTGGATACCAAAGGAGAGGCCCAGCTGGAGATCATTAAAAACTGTCTGGCAAAAAGTACCCAGCGCCGCCATGAGTCCACTATCCCCGATACCTTGAGCGACAGACTCAAGGAGCCCCTTGGCAAGCTGTCTGTGCTGGGCGGGGTCAATTCCCGGGTGTTCATCGGCCGGCGTTTTCCGGAACGGGAAGTGGTGGATGCGCTGCGAAGAACCGGGTTGTGCACTTTTCTGATAAATGAGGAAAATCCGTGTTTCGCCGACGACGATATACGGCACATGATCTCTTTAACCCATGCCGGACAGGCCAGATGTGAGTTCATGCGGTACGATCCTGTGATCGACAAGCTGTATTCATTTTACCACGGGTGCTTCATGGAGCCTGACGATTGGGAGCGCTTTGACCGGGTCAGGTTCTGGTTTGCCTTTTACGGGTCACATACAAAGGCTGCGGACAACTGTTTGCCCATTGACCTTATCAATCGTCTGGCCCTGCGGTTAGGGGATGAAATGGGGATTGTCCACGGTGGGGGCCCCGGCCTGATGAAGGAAGCTAATGATCTGGCCCGCCGGCACAATATCATGAGCGTGGGTATCGCCATTGAGCTGGAAGGGGAAAATCAGGACTCTTTAACTACCTGTGACGGGTTGATTAAATACAATGAAGGCCTGCGCCTGGCCCGCCAGGATCATCTGCAGAAACTGAGCAACCTGCCTGTAATCAACACCGGTGGGTACGGCAGCGCCGAAGAGTTGAGCATCACTATCACATCCATGAAAATTCATGAAAATCCTCTGGCTCCCATCATTCTTCTAGACCCGGATAATTTATGGGAAAATGCCAGAAAACAGACCCGGAAAATTGCAGATAAAAAATACGGGCCCGCATTCACCCCCCATCTTGTGAAATCCTGTAAGAATGCGGCTCAGGCAGAAGCCCTTCTGATTGAATTTCTATCAGATCCAGATCTGTGGTATGAGAAGAACAACATACCGGCCCACAGCGTGGAAAAGGCAAGGATCAAGGCGGCAAGGATCCGGCGGTCCTTTTTGTACATTGATAATGCAGAGGTGTTTTGCACACCGAGTCCGCGTCTTTCACCGGTACCGAAGCACTAATAATATAACATATTAAAAGGAATAAGATTATGACATCCCAAACGCGTTTCAGGTGCCTTGCTGTTTTTATGCTGGGGCTTTTCGTACTTTCATCCTGTGTGTCTTCGGCCCGTGAAAAATCGGTATGCGACCACGTTACCTTAGCGTGGTTACAAACCCAGGTGCCTGTGCCCAAAGATGCAAAAGTGGTATTTAGAAAAGAGCAGGGGGGGCTTTGTGAAGCCGTACTCTCCATTGAAGGCGGTCTTGCGCCTGTATACGCGGGCAAGGATTTCATTGTGGCCGGCCAGCTGTATAAAAACGGTGTATCCATCACCCGGAAGACCATGTCCAGTTTGTCTGACGTTGCTAATGCAGAACGAAAAAAAGCCAAGGAAAAAGAGGCAAAGGCTGTTGAGATGCGTAAAGCTTTTTTTAAAACCCATGCCGCAGACCTGGCAGATCTGGTTTCTTTGAGCTTTGCACCGGGAGGATCGTCTGATAAGTTCATCTATGTTATTTCAGACCCGGTCTGCAGCCACTGCAGGGCTCTTCTTGACGGCCTGGAAGAGGTTGCTGCGGAAACGGGCCTTACACTGAAACTGGTCATATATCCGGTTCTGGGAGAAAGAAGCAAAGCCATAACTGCCAATGTCATCTGCAAACACCTGAGCTATGGTGCATATAAAACATTGAAGAAAAAAGACGCAGCCGCAGCAAAAGGCTGTGAAAAGGCGGACCAGCGTATAAACAAAACCTTTGATCTGCTCAGAAAGGCTGATATCTCTTTTGTGCCACTGGTGGTGGCCCAGGACGGCTCCTGGGTGGTGGAAGGCAATGATATATGCGGCGTACGTAAGTACCTGGGGCTGGACCCGGGCACCGGCGAAAAAGGCGGGGGTTGCAAAAAAGCCCAGGAAGAATAGAGGGGGAACTATATCATGGAAAACCAAAGACATTATCCGGGCCAGACACAGGAGACCAATGACCAGCCCGCCACAGATCTTAACGAAGATATTAAACATCACATCATGACAACCATGGGGAACGATTTTTATCCCCCCAGGAAAGAAACTTATTATAAGGGACTGGCCTATACTGTCCGTGACCGGCTGGTGAAACAATGGCTCAACTCCCAGCGCTCTTACTATGATAGAAGTGCGAAACGGGTCTATTACCTCTCCCTTGAGTTTTTGCCGGGCCGGTTTCTGATGAATTATGTCACCAATATGCAATTGAACAAAGCATGCGAAAAAACTTTGGAAGAAACCGGATTCACCCTGGAGGACATTGAGGAGCAGGAGTGGGATGCAGGCCTTGGCAACGGGGGCCTGGGCCGGCTTGCGTCGTGCTACATGGACTCCATGGCCACTTTAAATATCCCGGGTTATGGCTATGGTATCATGTATGATTACGGCATATTTTATCAAACCATTGTCGACGGGTACCAGGTCGAACAATGCGATAACTGGGTGCGCTGGGGCAATCCTTGGGAATTCAAGCGCCGGGATTTTTTATCCAATGTTCAGTTGTACGGCCGGTCTGAACCCTATCGAAACAGTGCGGGCAAGCTCTGCTACCGGTGGGTGGATACGTTAGACATGAATGCCATGGCCTGTGATATTCTTATTCCGGGGTACGATACCCAGAATGTGAACAACATGCGGCTATGGGCAGCCATGTCCAGCCAGTGTTTCTCTTTGCAGGAGTTTAATCAGGGCGACTATATTGGTGCCATGGAGAGCAAGGTGCTCACGGAAAATATCTCCAAGGTGCTTTATCCCAGTGATGAGAAAGAGGTGGGCAGGGAACTTCGCCTCAAACAGCAGTATTTTTTTGTGGCTGCCACCTTCCAGGACATTTTACGCAGGTTTAAAAAGCACAACTCCGATTTCAATTTGCTGCCTGACCGGGTTGCGGTCCAGCTCAACGATACCCATCCTGCCATTGCCATTCCCGAACTCATGCGTTTGTTGCTGGATGAGGAGGACCTTGAATGGAAGAATGCCTGGGAAATTTCAGTGAAGACCTTTGCATATACCAATCATACGGTGCTTCCTGAAGCCCTGGAAACCTGGCCGGTCAGCCTTATTTCAAGGTTGCTGCCCCGTCATATGGAGATCATCTACGAGATAAACAGACGGTTTTTAAAAATGGTGGAAAGACAGTATCCTGACAGGCCGGAACTGTTAAGGCGGGTCGCCATTATTGAAGACGGACCGGAACAAAGGGTGCGTATGGCCCATCTGGCCATTGTGGGCAGCCACACGGTCAACGGCGTGGCCGCCCTTCATTCCAGGATTCTCAAAGATAAATTATTTTATGATTTTAACATTATTTTTCCCGGAAAAATTATCAATATCACCAACGGGGTGACCCCCCGACGGTGGGTGCTCCAGGCAAACCCTGCCTTATCATCCCTTATTACCGAGACCATTGGGTCAGACTGGATTACCGATCTTGACCAGCTCAAAAAGCTTGTTCCCCATGCAGACAACCCTGCATTTCGTGAAAAATGGCGGCAGGTGAAATTGGGGAACAAAGCGCGTTTGATAAAATATATCAAGCGGAAAGTGGACATGGATGTAAGCCCTGATACGCTGTTTGATGTGCATGTGAAGCGGATTCACGAATACAAACGTCAGCTTTTAAATATTTTCCATGTCATCACCCTGTATAACCGGATAAAAAAGGATCCGGCCAGAGAGATTGTGCCAAGGACGGTTATTTTTGGTGGTAAGGCGGCACCAGCCTATATCCAGGCAAAATTGATCATTAAGCTGATCAATTCCGTTGCAAATATTGTGAATAGTGATCCGGATGTGAGCCATAAGCTTAAGGTTCTTTTTCTGCCCAACTATTGTGTTTCCCAGGCTGAAAAGATCATACCTGCAACAGATCTGTCCGAGCAGATTTCAACGGCAGGGCTTGAAGCGTCAGGTACCGGAAACATGAAATTTGCCTTAAACGGGGCACTGACCATCGGTACCCTTGACGGGGCCAATATTGAGATCATGGAAGAGGTGGGCGAAGACAATATCTTTATTTTCGGCCTGACCGCCAAAGAAGTGGAAAAGAAAAGAGTCCAAAGATACGACCCCTGGGATTATTACAACAGCGATGAAGAACTGAGAACCACACTGGACATGGTCAGGCTTAATCATTTTATTCCGGGAGAGCCCAATCTTTTCCTTCCCATCTGGGATTCGCTGATGGCCCATGGAGACCGCTATTTTGTCCTTGCTGATTTCCGCGCCTTCATCCAGGCCCAGGAAAAGGTCAGTGCCCTGTATCAGGATCAGGAACAATGGACCAGATGTTCCATTTTAAATACGGCAAACATGGGGAAATTCTCCAGCGACAGAGCTGTCAGGGAGTATGCCCGGAACATCTGGCACATTGATGCTTGTAAATAGTGTGCAGTTAATTTCCAGCAGGCTGGTCAAGGAGACTGTCAACCATTTCCAGCCGCCGGAATATAGAGCGTTTTCAGTTAATGCGCACCCATGGCGGCATCGGAAATTTCCGCTCTGGAAGGCAATTCTTTTTTAGCTAACCCCCTCAAGCACCTGGGGTGGCCCATATGATTAACGATGTCCGCATGCCGGACGACAAATTCAAGGTCTTCGATGTCTTTTGCGGTCAGGGCTGGTAAATGCAGTTCCGTGTCCGGAAGATTGATTCCCTTATCCGATTGCAGGTGGTCCCCTATAATCCTATAAATCACTTTTCGATTTGACAAACACACAAAATCGTATCTTTTTATTTTAGCCGGAGATTTTTTCGTCTAACCCATCTTTTCGATATGGGTTTGTAATGCCTTGTAATTATTTATTGTTTTTTTTAAAAAATTGCTTTTATGGCACTACTTTTGTTAATTTTCCAAGTTTTTTAAATTTAATTAACTAGATTGTCGCAGTAATGTCCGGTTAGGTAATTGCATGTAAAAACAGCTAAATTTATTCAAAAAAACTTCATTTTTATGTTGACAAATGTGCGTAAAAATTTTGCTCGCCTTGAAAATTTTTACTCAAGGAGCCCACATGACGCACATTTCAGTCCCCAAAAAGCAAATACCGTCCCTGAATTTTGACAAGTTCCTGTGCCCTCTGGTAATGTCTCTTTTACAAGCACCTGAATTACAATCCCGAGGAGA
>QKDP01000063.1 GCA_003252055.1 Desulfobacter postgatei
GATTACAGGTTTTCCCCGTACAGCAAAAGTAATGTTTTGATGCGTCATTGTTTCAATAAACAATTTATCAAAAACTATTTCGCCACAATTATCGCCCAGGTACAAAATATTTTCGGCTTTACTGATTTCATTTTTTAATTCTGCCGTCATATCAATTTTTAAATTTTTATGGAAAAAAGATTCAATCTGATCCGATATGTCGTCATTAACACTTTGTGCACCATAATCAATGATATTGCCGATAACCGAAAGCTTTGCCGCTGTGAAAAAAGGATCTTTGCTTTCATGAACTATGGTTTTCCAATATGAGTATTCTTCCAGAAGAATGTCATTGGCCTTTAATTTTTCTTCGGCATATAGGTTTGTATTGTTAAGATGAATCTTGGCGATGCGGTGAATTTGAGTTGCTAATTGGGGATTTGAAAGTTCCCAATTCGATTCAATAAGTTTGTGGACTGAGAAAATAAAATTTTCTGCAACTTTTTCATCGGGTTTAAATTTATCAATAAGTTTTTCAATTGTCCTTATATGACAGAAATAGCATTCGTGCCTCATAATTCCCCTTTACTGCTGTTGAACGTCCGGTTCACGCCCGCGGCTTGTCCGCGTTGCTTGCAGGCGCTGATTCGGCGCTTCCGTCTTCCTGGTTTAATTCAGCCTGTTTATGCTCCATATCCTTGAGACGCCCGCGGATCCGCTCTATTTTTGATTTTATCTGTTCCTTATCTTCGCCAGACGATTCCTTTAGCGAAGACTCCATTTGCTGAAGATCCTGTGTCAGTTTCTGTTTTTCGTTTTCAATCTGCTCTGCCCGGTCCGCTTTATCAAATGCAATCTGCTCTGCCTCTGAAGACGTTTCTTGGGACGCTTCGGCAACAGCTGAAGGGATTACCTTCTTGTTTTCTCCCATAGGCCGTTGGTTCATATAGGTCGGCGACATGATTTCAATGCCATTGCCATGCAGCGTGTCCAGAACATGCTTCGCCAGATTGGAACGGGCCGTAATAAGCCCTTTCACTTCAATCAGCAGGCCTGAAATACGGTAGCTTATAGAATAGTTGCCGATTTCAAGGATATGAACAAAAGGCTCCTCCAGCCCGCTCTTCTCAGCGGCTTCAATGAGAAGGGGTTCAATCTGTGAGTGATGAATATCGAAACCCAATGACAACGTAGTTGATATGATAGTTCCTGAATTGAGAACAGCCGTTACAGGGTTGCTTATCAAGTAGGTATTAGGCAGCGCAATAAGCTCTCTGAATTCCGTCTGCAATTCAGTGTCAAACAGGCCGTGTTGGGAAACACGGCCAAAATATTCTCCAATGCGCACAAAATCACCCGTCCTGAATGGCTTGGTTATTCGAAGTAAAATTCCCGCCATGAAGTTTGCAACGATAGTTGTTGATGAAAATGCAATAATTCCTGAAATCAAAAGCCCGATAAGCGCCAGCAAACGGTCGCGAAATGTTTCACTTGTGGGTAAGACAAGAATGCAAATGATAAGACCCAGAAAGACGAATCCCATCATAGTGATTTGACGAGGAAACTTTTGTTCGCTGCTGAGGTCAGGATTTCGCTTTAGAAGAAACCAATGCATGCCCCGCAGAGCAGCTCCAAACACAATTACAACGAAAAGCAGAGACCGGAACGAGTCGATTAAGTCCAAAAGGTGCTTCCAAAGTTCCATAACGAATACCCATTGTTTTGCCGAATGTTGAACTAACCGGCCCGCGGTTGTTTGCAGGTCCGTGTTGAGCGTCTGGTGTATGATCCGTATACCAGGTGGTGTGGGAGGACTCCTCAGTGTGATGGGGAGTCCTATCCCGATTGACCCGAGCCGCTCGCGCGGCGGAAAAACTCAAAGTTGTGTATACCCTTAATTGTGGGATCAAAAGGAAGATCCCAAATATCAATAATTAAAAAAGTATACCATGAAAGCATCCGAAGTAAACCGTTAAAAACCCTTAAACTTCAGAGCAAGGCTCAAAAAACCATTGATTCTGTTCCCCTGCCATTCGCAGGGTTAAGGACTATTAAGATCGTGGTTCGTTCCTCATACGATCTATCCTTATCCGTTCTGTCATTTTATAAGAAAGTCTGTATAACCTACACAGATCTTTCAACTTTCGTTGTGGGCTGAACCACGGTGAAAAACCAGGTCAGCCCATGGCTGTTATTCATAGTGTGTCCACATGTGAAGGACTTTCACAACTTTATCAGCATCTATAATTTGGTATACGATTCTATGTTGGATGTTTAATCTTCTTGAATATGCACCAGATAAATCACCTACAAGTTTTTTATAGGAAGGAGGGGTTTGGTATGGGTTAATTTTTAATATGTCAATGATTTCCTCTGCTTTTGATTTTAACCCTGATATTGATAGTTTCTTTGCATCCTTTTGAGCTTGTTTTGTATAGACAACCTTCCAGATCACCAGTCAAGATCCTCACTGCAATCTTCTACTGGAGTTGACAGTCCATCCCGAATAGATTCGCGCATTCCAGGAATATTTAGCAAAAACATTGTTTCTTGAATTGATTTCCAGTCTTCTTCAGAAAGAAGAACCGCATTCCCTCTCTTTCCTGTGATAATAATTGGTTCATGGGATGATGATGTCTGGTCAATAAGCCTGTAAAGATTGGAACGGGCTTCTGTTGCAGATAATATTGTCATATATACCTCCTTGAATTTTCACTTAAGCTAAGGTACGTCATGACGTACGTCTTGTCAAGGCGGTATTGTTGGACAGAACGTTGCAAATCAGCCGCGTGGCTTTTTGCGTCGGCTGAATCTGCCTTGTGCGGGCCGGGCACGGCACATGTCTTTAAAAGAGAATAGAGGTTGGTCTTAACTCATTAAGTTCTTTTTAATCTGAGAATATCTAGTGGGTCAAGAGCAGACCCCCTTTCAGGCGTCCTTTACGGTCCTACCTTGGGCAGTACATCCTTAAAAACAACGCCGTAAATATCCCAGATGGTGACAAACAATGCGGCAATAATAGGACCGATGATGATGCCGATAATACCGAACATGGCAATGCCGCCAAGGGTTGAAAATAAAATTAAAAGGTCGTGCATTTCCGTGTCTTTGCCCACAAGCCGGGGCCGCAGAAGATTGTCAACACTTCCCACCACCACTCCGCAGAAGACAACAAGGACGATAGCCTTGAACCATGCGCCCTGGGCGCCCAGCCAGAGCGCCGCCGGAATCCATATTAAGGCCGTTCCAATGCCCGGTATAATGGACAACACCGTCATGACAGCGCCCCAGAAAACCGAACTGTGGATACCGACCAGGGCAAACGCGATGCCGGATGCTCCGCCCTGGACAATACCGATGATGGCGGTTCCCTTGATCGTGGCGCGTGCCACAGAGGTAAATCTGTCAAGCAGCCGTCTTTCATCCTTATCCTCCAGAGGCATGTAAAATAAAATTTTCTCTAATAGTTTATCTCCGTCTATGAGGAAAAAGAACATGGTATACAAAAGAATGGCCACCATAAATATAAAATTCATTGTGCCCATGGTGGCGGCCTGGAGCCCGTTGACAAAAAATTGGCTTGCGGCTCCGACCAGTTCACCGGCCTTGGTGTAGATGGTCTTCCTGTAGGGTTTTACCTGTTCATAAAAAGGCAGATCTTCCAGCCACTGGGAAATGGCTATGGGAGAAGACAATTGTTTCTGGACCCAGGGCGTTGCTGTCTGGCCCACCTTGATGGCCTGGGTGGTTACAATGCCTAAAAGACCGCTTAAAGGAAGAAGGACGATCAGGATAATAATCATGATGGTAATGCCGGAGGCTGCAGCCCGTCTTCCTTTCAGCCATTTGTTAAGCCGCTGGTACAAAGGATAGGCCAGGGCTGAAAAAATGCCGGCCAGCAGAATGGCCATGAGAAAAGATTTAATCATTACAAGAAAAACAGCTGAAATAAAAAACACCAGTAACAATAAAAATGAGGGATGGATCAGGTCTCGATTCATGACAAGTTGCCTCCGGTAAAGAATTTTTTTAAAACTCTATCCTGGAAATTGGGAATGCAGCTTTATAACCAGGTCATAAAAATGAGAGAAAATATTATAATACTTTATCACAACCTCACAATCTATAAATGTTCCAAATTGTCAGGATGAGACCGAACATAACTGTTTGTAGTTCTCTTTGTCTTTGCACTGGGCGCTCAAGGAAAAGCGTCTATGAACGAATAAAACCGGCAATGCCCGGAATATCATCCGGGGCAAAAATGGGAGGACATGGTTTTTTTGTGTCCGCCGGAACCCTGTCGCACACCAGGGCACAGACCTTTTCCACATCCGTAAACAAGGGGGTTTTGCCCACACGTTGCCGCCAGATTTCTATTTTTGGATAGGGCCCTGAAATCCATCCTTCAATGAGAACAAGGTCTGCATGGCAGTAATAGGTTTGGATCAGTTTTTCGGGCCGGGTGAGATCTGAGGCCGGCAAATATAAGGCAGCCATTTTAGCGTTGACCATGGCGGCTGGGCTGGCCCCGGCTTGCCTGTGTACATGGGAATCCTTACCCGGCTTGTCCAGTTCGTAGGCGTGGCTGGAGTGTTTCAACGTGCCGACACCCAGGCCTTGCCCCGAAAAATAGCGCACCAGCTCCGCCACCAGGGTGGTTTTGCCGGAACCTGGCTGGCCGATGATTTGGACAATGGTCTGCATGGGGTTGCCCCTTAAACGGTATCTTTATCTTTGGGGTTGTTTTCATGGGGGGCCACAGGCTCATAATAGGATCCCAGGGCACAGGACCGGCACAGGATCTGGTTGTTTTTAAACACTTCCTTTTTATCCCTGACCACAATGCCGCACCGGGCACATACGGCCTTGAACCGCGTAGGGCCGGGCATGTCCGATGCCGGGACATTGACTTTTACCTGGGTAACCGTAAACAGATCTGAATCATCCATGATTTTGTAGGCTTCAAGCTGGGCCAGTCTTGGATCTTCAATGTGCGGCATCAGTTTTGGGGCAAGGTCCCTGGCTGTTTCCGTGGATACGATTCTGAACGCCTTTCCTGTTTCAAGGTTCACAAAGGTGGCGGCCATGATGCCGTTGTCAATGAATTTTAAGGACCTTCTGCCTAGCTTCACGCCTGTGACATAAGAAATGGCGTCCGTGGCGCACCGGTCTATTTCCACATATACGATGATTTTTTTGATCTGGGGCAGTGTTGACGGTTCATCCAGGCCAATGAGCCGGCACCCGAGCATGGCCATGCGCACCCCGATCACCTGACCCGGGCACAGATGGCCATGGGCCTTTGCCGATCCCTCCAGCAGTGTATTAAAATCTTTCAATGGGACCTCATTTTAGGCGTACATCAAATGGGGAAGGAACAAAATGATCCAGGGAAAGGCAATGAGAATGATAACCCCGATAATCAGGGCAATCAGAAACGGGGTAATACCCTTGAATATTTTTTCCAGGGCCACGTTATGGGACAGTACGTTTTGGGCCACCCCGTACACAACGTAAACATTGATGCCCACAGGCGGCGTGATAACCCCCATCTCCGTGACCATGACAATGATAATGCCAAACCAGATGGGGTCATACCCCAGTTCCATGACCACCGGAAAAAATATGGGGACCGTGAGAGTAACAAAGGCCAGGGCATCCATAAAACAGCCGCCCACAAAATAGATAAAAATGATCACGGCAATGACCAGGGCAGGTGCCATATCAAGCCCGCTCACCCAGGATGCAATCTCAAAGGGAATCCGGGTGACGGCCAGGAATTTGCCGAAAATCACGGCCCCGGTGATCAGCATTAAAACCATGCAGGAGGTGGTCAATGTTTCCATTAAGGATTTCACAAACCCCTTCCAGGTGAGCCGGCGTTGAAGTACCGAAATGACCAGGACACAGAAAGCGCCTATGGACGCAGCTTCAGTGGGGGTGAACAGCCCGTAGAAAATGCCGCCCACCACCAGGGCAAAAATAACCAGGGTCTCTCCAAGGCCCAAAAGCGCTTTGAACCGCTCTGCCCAGGAGAATTTTTCCCCGGCAGGCCCGGCGTCTTTGTCCAAAAGACAGGTGATGAAAACAGCGCAGATGAAAAGCAGGGTCACAAGCAGGGCCGGGAATATGCCGGCCACAAAGAGCTGGCCAATGGACTGCTCCGTTAAGATGCCGTAGATGATCAGCACCACGGACGGGGGCATGATCATGCCGATGCCGCCGCCCGAGGCCACGGAGCCTGTGGCCAGTGCATCGTCATAATTGAACCGCTTCATCTCCGGCAATCCCACCGTTGCCATGGTGGCGGCTGTGGCGGGACTTGAGCCGCATACGGCCCCGAATGCCGTACAGGCGGTTACCGTTGCCATGGCAAGGCCCCCGCGTATGCTTCCCAGAAATTTATACCCGGCTGAATAGAGGCGCTTGGATATACCGGAGTTGAACCCGAGCTGCCCCATGAGAATGAACAGCGGGATGGTGGTCAGATCATAGGAGGCAAAGGTTTCATAGATATTCCTGGATAAAAGAACCAGCCCGGCATCCGGGCTTGTCATTAATGAAAATCCAATAAACCCCACCAGGGCCATAACAAACGCAACAGGCATCTGGGTCATGAACATGATGATCATGGCGGCAATGCCGATAATTCCTGCAAGAACGGGGCTCATCCGGTTTTG
>QKDP01000218.1 GCA_003252055.1 Desulfobacter postgatei
ACTGGGGCCGGGTTTCTGTCTTGGCATTGTCGGGGACAACGGATCCGGCAAATCCACGTTCCTGTCCCTGATCGAACAAAGCATGGCACCGGACCAGGGAACTGTAAAATGGGCGGAAAATCTTAAAACAGCCGTCTACCACCAGGAACGGACCCAGCTGGACCCGGAAATGACCCTGCGGGATGCGCTGAATCCAGCCGGCGGAGACAGTGTCAATTACAAGGGCCGCCCCATTCATGTGGTCTCCTGGGCCAAACGATTTCTTTTCATGCCTGACCAGCTGGACATGCCCGTCGGACGGCTTTCCGGCGGAGAAAAGGCAAGAATCATTCTATCTGAAATTATGCGCCAGCCCTGTGACCTGCTGCTTCTGGACGAACCCACCAATGATCTTGACATCCTCTCCCTTGAAGTATTGGAAACCTCCATCAAAGAGTTTGAAGGTGCAGTGATCATTGTCTCCCATGACCGGTATCTCATGGACCGGGTCTGCCATCGCATGCTCTACCTGGATAACAGTGAAACGCCAAAGTTTTACAGGGATTTCGGCCAAATTCTCAAGGCCCGGACCGCCCGGGACAAGGCCGAACGACCTGTGGCGGAAAAAACCAAAAAAGAGACAGCCAAATCACCCCTGTCCAAAAAGCTGTTGTTTTCCTTTAAAGACAAATATGAACTGGAACACATGGAAGAAAAGATTCTGGATGCTGAACAAAAAGTTGAAGATCTTTTTGAACAGGTCCAGGCCCCTGAAGTCGTAAAGAATCCTGACCTTCTGGCAGACTCCTGTAAAAAACTGGAGCAGGCCCAGTCCCTGGTCCAATCGCTTTATTCACGCTGGGAAGAACTCGAAGAAAAAAAAGCGGCAGCGGATAAGAATTAAGCGATACGCAGAAACCGGCTGCCATATTGCCAACCGGTTTTCTGTCTGATGATTAGAGAACCCCCTTGTGCTGTAAATATATCACCACCTTTACGATCAGCGGAATGACGATAAAAAGAGTGAATATTCTCACCAGATGAAAAAACGCCACAAAAGAACCGTTATGATTTTCGGATTGGGCTAAAATGGCCATGCCTGTCATTCCTCCTGGAGAAAAGCCGAACAGGGCCGTACCAAAATCCACCAGCCCGAGCTTGTTGGCCAGAAACGCCATGCACACCGCCACTGTCAAAAGAATAATAGTGCTCAAAATTGCCATGGGCATTATCTTGACCCCCAAAGTCAAAAGAGAGCGGTCAACGCTGACCCCAAGGGTGATGCCCAACATGATTTGTATTCCAGTGCGCACAGATGACGCCAGAACAATCCCCTTGGGTAAAAACAAAACCGTAATCCCAGTGGACAGCATAGCCCCGACAACGGCCCCACCGGGAACATTACAGCGTTGTGCCAAAAGGCCCCCAACAGTCCCCACCACAATAACCAGTAAATATCTTTCCATAACCTTTCATCCTGCTAAAATATAACCATAAGTGATGGCCCAATAGGGGATAACCACAGGGCCATAATAATTTTCGTTTTCACCTCAAAACATATCTGAGATTTTTCCATACCTATATCATGCGTAACGCTAAATCAAGTAACGGATTATAAATGTGTATTCTTGCTTTTTTACCACATTAGAAAGGACACAAAGTTCACTTCAGATAGAAGACAAAATTCATTCATTCCATGAAAAAAGCTTATAAAAGATTTTTTTAACCAGCCTTTTCAGGATGCAATTGAACGTGTAGCATACGTGTTAACCTTGTTAAGTTGGTATCTTGTCAATCCAAAAAGGAACTCAACAAGCCCTAAACAAACATAGGTGGTTATAATGACAAACGACACACCCATTTCCTTCACGCCCATTGGCTTTGTGAAAACCAATGCAACAAAATTGCCCCGGCACTGGTCCGTGTCACAGGAAAAAGGCATATTGGAGATCCATCCTGAATTTGCTTCTGGCCTTCGTGATATTGAAATCGGACAAAAAATCGTGGTGCTTTTCCATTTTCACAAAAGTCCTGTATTCAATTCAGGATACCTGTTCCAGACCCCGCCCCACCGGTCATCCTCCAGGGGCGTGTTCAGCATTTGCTCGCCCATCCGGCCCAATGCCATTGGCATGAGTGTCGTTGAGGTGACAAATAAAAACGGCGGACACATTGGGGTCAAACACATCGACATGATTGACGGAACACCGATTTTGGATATCAAACCCCTGGTCACGGGACAGCAGGATTGTCCAAGCGCTGAATAGTTGCTGCGTTGCCTCACAAAAAAACAAGCCTGCACGTATGGCCTTAAAGTAGAAGATGGGGACTGACGGATAGTCTGGGGTTAAATTACACTTGAAAAACTGGCCTTATCCTTGGATGTCGTCCTCGCCTCAAACCTCTCGGTTTGATCTGCCCAATTTTATATTTCAGGTCACCAATAACAAAAGTAGTCAACGCATTTACTGGATAGGGTTGCACAGCACATAAAATAGACATAGCCAACGGTTCTACTGATCCAGAATAAAAGGAAATTTAACAGAGTATTAAATTAAGGATAGTGGGTCAAAAGAGCGGAGGATGTGCGTATATTCTTTATTATTAGGGCGTTTTCATTGGCGGATCAACCACTTTGACCCACCACCCAAAAAGAGATGGTGTAACCATCGGCAAGCCGTATCCCTTCCCAGTGAGGTCTTCGTTCCACGGTAAGCCCTGTGATACTGCAAAATCCAGTTGGAAATACCATCCTTCCCATCCTTTACCGGTTCTTATTTCTTCGTCAGAAAATCGGTTGCCTGTTTAACGCTTCCACCGTGTGAGACGAGAAATACGGTATCCCACTTATTAAGCATATGATCTCCTCGCGGAATGGAGAAATTATCCTCCTCCTCGTTGTAAATGCCCATGAAAACACAATCCTGAGGGAAGCTTTTTTGCTTTGCGATTTCCTTGATCTTCATCCCGACGCTTCTCGCGTCAACAGGAATCTGAACAGCATAGATTTCTGCTTTTCCGCCACCAATGGACAGAATTTTTCTAACCTTCGGCTGTTCAATTTCCATCATAATTTGATGGGATAACAGATCCGTTAGACTGATTATTTTCGAAACCCCCACGGTACGGTAGGCCTCCTCGTAATCGGGCTTTCTCAGCACCACTATTATCGACGGGACTCCCAGGCTTTTGGCCAAAATGGCCGTAGAGATATTGTCAGCATCGTTCCTAAGAAGACAGGCTATGGCATCCGATTTATTCACCCCTGCTTTTTCAAGAATCTTGATATCCGTGGCACTGCCGTGGATAATAACGGCCCCCGTCTCAGCATAGACCAATTCACAGGTTTCTCTATCTTTATCGATCACTACTACGTCATGCTTGTTGGCGACAAGCATCGTGAGAACCTGATATCCGAGCACACCTGCTCCAGCAACAACGACTCGCATTGAATTTACTCCTTGTCGAAAGGGGTTAAGATCGCCAAGCTTTTCGGCTAAAAATTAATAACACCGGCAGAATCTCCAAACGCCCTGCCAGCATGCCCATAATGTAAACAACCTTGATAATCGGATGGAGCTTTGCCATGTCTGTGACTGAAATAAAGCAGGGCCCCACATTACCCAAGGCACTGAACATACCCGATAGGGCCTGATATCCAGTGTGGTGTGAGAGAAACTCCGTAATCCCCCCACCGAAAATGAGAAGAATCATCCAACCAAAAAACAGAGCTCCTATCCTTTGAATCTCATCCAAATTTACTGGTTCGCTATCGACGACTATCGTGGTAATAGCTTGAGGAGGCACCGTCAAGCGATATACTTCACGCCGGAAAAGTTTGTTGAGAATGGCTACCCGGAGGACCTTGATTCCTCCTCCGGTAGACCCAACACACCCACCTATGACCATCATTACTAAAAATAGTTGTCGTGCTCCATCACCAAAAAAAGTGGTGGTGATGTCGCGAGTGCCAAATCCGGTGGTGGTTATTATTGAAACGACCTGAAAAAGGATTATGCGAAAATCTTCCTCCAGATGAAGCCAAAAATTGGTATCCAGAAAGTTCAATCGATGAAAATGCTCGATACGGACTATTCTTTCGATCAGAATCAGTAAAGTGAAAACTCCGATGAGAAACCACCAATAGCGAACTTCGGTATTGTCAAACAAAGCTCTACCGTTTCCCCTGAGAATTCGATAGTGTACAACAAAACTGGTACCGCCAAAGATCATTCCGAGGATGATCACATAATCAAACAAAATGTAATTTGAATAGCCGGCGAGGCGATAATACTCAATGCTGGCATCGTGCGGCGAGAACCCGCCTGTTGCCAGGGCAGCCATACCGTGGCAAAGGCTGTCGAAAAACGGCATTCCCAGTGCAAAGAGCAATAAGGCTATAAAAAAAGTGTAAATAATATAGATGGCGAGCAAAATTTTAATGGTGTTGGCCAACCCCGGTACCGGTCGATCAACATTGATCTTATGGCCTTCTGCACCAAAAAGATGGTGGGCCACCCCCCCTTTGGGAGCAACTACCAGAAACATCGTCAGGATGCCCAATCCTCCTACCCATTGGGTTAAAGCCCGCCAAAATAGGATACTTTGGGGCATGGCATCAAGGCCTGTGTACATGGTAATCCCTGTTGTGCTAAAGCCACTCATGGCCTCAAAATACCCGTCTATATAACTGCTTTGGATACCCAACACGTAAGGCAATGCCCCAATCGCAGAAAAACCAAGCCAACCGACACTGCAAATGAGTGCTGCCTGAAGGGAATTCGGATTATCTGAACGAAAAGATTTTTTCAGCAAAATGCCGAGCGAAACAGAAAGAACGGCCGGCAGAAAGAAAGCCGTAATGGTGTGTAAGTCTTTTTTATACTCACCGCAGATAACGGCGATGAGAAGCGGCAGCAACAAAAAGCCGGCAAGAGCTATGAGCAGGGAACCACAAAAGGACAATACAGATCGTAACGTATCAGCCCTATGATAAAAATACCTTGTTTTTCTCAAAGCTAATTTGAGCCTCGCGCTATATGAGAGAATCCAATCCGAGCGTGCTAAATTTCAAAATTGCTCTTCCTGAACAATAATTTTGCCACTTTTACAACAATTCACATATAAATTTCCCATAAAATTCAAGAAAAGAAAAGCTCTATCAAGACCATCTTAGCCCTAATTTTATCTGCAACCATAGTGAAAGCTGGTTAAAGGAATAAGAACTTCCTTTTTTGAAAGCTTGTAATTTTTATTGAAGAGTGGCTGTCACCAGCCGCAAGGATCAGTGGATCAGTTTTGTTATAAACAGATCGGCCACCTCAATGAGGATCAGGATGATAATAATCCACTCCAGTTGGGCACTGTGGCTGTGCTGTGAAAGGTCTTTAAACAACTCTAAATTCTCCTGGACAATGCTCAGATTCTCCTGAATATAGCGGTAGCGCAGCGTTATATCAAGTTCACGGGTCAGGGCGGTATGCAGCTCGTCAAGGCTTTGCTCATCCCACATGAGCTGCGGGGTGTCAAAGATATAGAGGTTGCGGGCAATTTGATTTTTTAAATTCAGAGCTTTTCCGATATACTGGATCAGTTGTCGGCCTTTCAGATCAACTCTCCCTTTTGTCTCCAGCTGGGTGGTGTAAACCCTTGTCTCCTCTAAAAGATATTCAGACTGTGAACTGTAATAGCCTATGCCAATGGACTGGGCGATGGAGAACATGATCGTGTAGATCTTATCCTCCTCGTATGAAGTCAGAACAACTTTATTGAAAAGGACCCTGCGCTGTTTTTTGCTGTCGATTTCAATGGTATATTTTTCACTTTCAAAGTCCGATGTGGATTCAATCTCCAAAATATCACGGATGGACCTCAGGATAAGGGCTTGTTCGCCCTGGTCAACATCGACAAAAACCACACTGCCGTAATTGGCAATAAAAATATAACCGCCTGCCTCCGTCACATAAAAGAGTTCGGTTGGCTCTTCCCGAACCAATTCAAAAAGCAGAAATTTTTTTATAACTTCGATATTGATATTGCTATTGACATGCAGCCCAAAAACTAATTTTTCCACGATTCCCTCCAATTAAAAAAGATCCTAACATACTGAGACATAATTAAAAAAGGAACTGTTATTTTCAAATTTTTTTTGGGGGACGGGCTGGGCTGACATGTAAAATCCGGCAGATTAAACATGGACGTTTGAGGCTTGCTGCCTTGCTGGGCCGTTTTTCAGGTGTATGAGAACCCCAGACACCCCTACTCATCCTCATGAAAACTAATTAGAAACGGCTTCCACCCCAATGCTTCTGTTATTCAATACAGAGACCTCCTTGAATATGAACCCGAATTTTCCGGTCTGGAAGGGATTGATCAGGCTGCCGACTGGTATGTGAACTTCAGGTGACTTAATCATTGTCCAAATTTTCTGGAAGGATCAACTAAACAACCACCGGCTTCAAGCCGGTGGGTTTAACTTCGCGGACTGAAAGTCCAGCAATACCGGCTATGGCCGGTTGGAGAGAACTATTCGATATCAAAATGATGCTCAAGGTATTCTTTAATCATATCCTTTGTCAGTTCACCAGAGGTTATGCAAAAGTATCCACGAGCCCAGAAGTGCTTGCCCCAATATCGTTTTTTCAAATGAGGAAATTCCTCAAACACTTTCCGGGAAACC
>QKDP01000066.1 GCA_003252055.1 Desulfobacter postgatei
AAATTTATATTTCTTATTTCGGTATTGATCCGCAACATTATGGCTGGCTGTTTGCCGTCAATATTGTGGGGGTAATGGGCATAAGTTTTCTCAACCGAAGTTTAGTGATCCACCGGTCCCTGCATCGGTTGTTGAAAGTCGCCACAACCATATCCCTGATAGCGATCGTTACACTTACCGTATTTGTCAGGGGCGATTTGGGTGGAATATATATCATTGTAGGGATGGTGTTCATATTTTTTTCCATGAACGGTATTATTGCAGCGTCTGCAACCGCTGCGGCATTAGACGAAGTGCCCCAGATAGCAGGTTCCGCTTCAGCACTGATCGGCGCACTGCAATATGGAAGCGGAATTGTTTCATCGTTGCTGCTTGCCATATTCAGCAATGGTACACCGTGGACCATGACATGGGTCATGTTAATATTTACGGCCGCATCCTTTCTCATGGTAATGGCGGGGGAGCGAAAATGAAAAGCGACATGCTTATTGTCTATTACTCCTGGCATGGAAATACCAGAAGAAAAGAAAGGATGGTTCGATTTCTATTATGAAAACTGAAGAAACGTGCAAAGGTACCGGCCAGAGATTTCTGTGGTTTGAACTTATCGCTCTTTTTTTTGTCACCCCGTTTATTCTTGTTCCCTTTCGACAGTTCATGGCGTTCAAAGTCGTGCCGATTCTTATCCTGCTGGGCATCGGCATCTATTTTTACCTTAAAAGCCAAACTGATTTTCACGATTTAAATCTGGTCCGGATAACAAACATGGGCCCTCATGTTAAAGGGATCCTGCAAGTTATCTGTATCGGTGTGCCCGGCTTAATTATTTTATTTTTACCCGGCAACTGATTCCTGAGCATTTTTTCACATTTCCTGCAAACAATCCCAAAATGTGGGTCATTGTCATGACCGCATATCCTCTTTTAGGCGCATTGCCCCAAGAGATAATATTCCGCTGTTTTTTCTTTCACCGGTATCGTAATATCCTTGTACACCCCGGTGCAATGATACTTGCCAACGGGATCAGTTTTGGCCTTTTTCATATGTTTTACGGCAACCCGGTGGCACCGCTTTTGTCCATGGCTGCCGGCTGCCCTTTTGCCTGGCGGTATCACAGGTCGCAATCCTTGCCGGTTGTTGCTGTAGAGCACGGGATTTGGGGAAATTTGATATTCACCATTGGTACCGGCTGGTATTTTTACAGCGGAGCCATTCAGTCAGGGTAATATGCTGACAGCTTAAACGTTATTGATTCCGTCCGGTTCATTTCTTCCTTAATATCACCTTCAAACCCGGATGCCGGAAAAACTGGCACATTCATCATGCAGACGAAGGCGGCGGGCAGACCCTGCTGGTGACCGGCGGCCGCGGTTGGTTTCAGGAATACGGCAAAAGTGCCCAAAAGCTTCTTCCCGGAGCCGTGGTCAATATCCCTTTCGCTTTGAAGTCAAGCGGTGCTGCCGCAAACGAACGAGAGCAGGTCGGGATATTGCTGGATTATGTGAGTATTCCTACAGGCGGGGTTTGAAGGCCCAAAAAACGGCTCGATGCATTACAAGCTGATAATAAAAAAATTGGACTGTATTTTCATAAAGAGTCTTGTGATTCTCTTTTAATGCCAGAATGTAGTCACTGTTAAGTTTTGTTTGCCCGCCATGCCGGGCAAACAAAAAAGGGCGCATCCGAATGGATGCGCCCCTTGAGAAGTATGCCCTCAGTTAGTTAAATTTAAAGGTGTCATGAAAATGTATGACATTTTACGCAGTCATAGCCTTTTTCCATGACATGCTTCTTGTGCCCTTCCGAATACCATGACTTGCTGCCATGACAACTGCTGCAGACACCCTGCTTCACGCCGGTGGGCTCAGGGGTATGGCAGCTGGAGCAGGAGAGATCCGTACGGTGTTTGTTATGGGTGGATTCCCAGCTCAGGCTCTTCTGATCATGACAGAGCGTACAGGATTTTACCGACACCGGAACCTCATGATAGCCGAGGGCATCAAAGGGAACCATGCCGATATCATCGGGGGTCGAACCGCTGCCGTTATGACAATCGCCGCAGGACGGGGCGTTGGATTTCGGCTCTACCCCGTGGCTGATGAGCATTTCAGCGTCAGCATTGACCATTGTGTAATTGCCGGTATACAGTTTCCCTTCAGGATCCTGCTCCTCAAGACCTTTTTTTACAGCCTCATCAAAATCACCGGTCATAAACATCCACATGATCGCCGGCGGGATAATCTTGCCGTTGGCATCCAAGGGTGTATTGGTGAAGTGACGCTTGATCGGCACGATCTTCGATTTACCGTCAAACGGCCGGCCATTGGCCCTGGCCATATGCAGGATGTCATTACCGTCGGTATCGGTATCAACGTCGATGGTCTCCCCGACATTATAGACATAGGAGGTACCGTCAAACCAGACATATTCCGGCTTTAGGTTCGACGCTTTAACCTCATGACCGACCCAGCCGCCCTGACCGGAGCAGAAGGCCGGGTTCCAGGTCGGCGAGAGCCAATCCCTGGAGATCTCGGTAGCTCCGCCTTTGGCATATTTACGGATATGACAGACCTGACAGCTTACCTGGCCACCGGCATGCCTGTTGAGGGTTGAATCGTTATGGGGCGCCTCGGTATGACAGGCCGAACAGGTTGGTGCGGGGGCTTCGGCAACCGTCTGACGCAGGTCTATACCCCGTCCGGTAATTTTATGATCAGGGGCCGAATGACAGGTGAGGCACGAGAGGTCAGCGCCGTCTTTGGACAGGTGAACATCCTCCTGGACAGTGGCACTCGACGAATTCAACCCCATATCGCCGCGCTTGGTCCAGTCGCCGCCGCCGGCCTTGGCATGGCATCGCAGGCAGGAATTGGTGGTCGGCAGATGCACGGTCCTTGCGGCGTCAACAACATTAATGGTCATCTTATCGTAGTCGGGCACTGTGGTATAGTTGCCATCGATATCAACTGCGCCGAACACATAGGTTTTAGGTTCACCGTCAGCATCGACACCAATCTCAGTGTTATTCTGATCAGTTACAAACGTTCGCTGGTAACTGTCGCTGTGACACATCAGGCAGTCGACATCAGTTACTTCCGGCGGATGCGGCGCATTGCCGTCAGCCCGCACATGGCAGGAGTAGCAGGCGCCTTTCGATGATGGCGCATAGGTACAGAAGGTATTTATACCCCCTTTGCCTTTACCCAGTTCCTCACCATTGGTATTGGTCAGATCAGGCGTCGGTCCGGCCCACTTCATATGCAGGCTGTCAAGCATCGCCTGGGCCTCATCCTGGTGACAGGCAATACAGGTTGCCGGACCATTATATTCCTGAATGGTATTATGTGCCGGAATATCCCCGGTCATCCCTATAATCGGCGGTTCATTAACCGGCGGATCAACCGGCGGCGCCTCTGCCGCTACGGTGACAGTGACGGTAGCCGTGTCACAGAGACCTGCATCATCGCACACCTGATAATCAAAGGAGTCTTCACCGGAAATACCCGACCCCGGCGTATAGATAACAGTGCCGTCAGCGACGGGTTGGGCATTTCCGACCGTTGGTCCATTCGTTATCGTTACTGAATCCGTAACAAGATTACCATCAACATCCGTATCATTTGCCAGGACATCAATCGTCACCTCCGTCCCAAACGAAGTCGATGCCGAATCCTCAACGGCCACCGGTGGGCTGTTGTCCGAACCAGAATCAGACGCGGCCGCCACTACAAAGGCTTCCGTCTGGCTGTCGCGCTTCCCTTCCTGGCGAATCTGGCAGCGGTAACGCCAGGTGCCGCCATCTTCATTTGACGGAATTTCATAATTAAAGGTTGCCGTAAGTCCGCTGATCTCCATTTCTCCTCTTTGAACCAGGTCCACGCCCTGGCTATTGGTGATAAAGATATTTGCCGAACTCAGCGACCCTTCCCAGGTTGAATCCGCCGTACACTGGAATTGCACACTTCCTCCAACCTCTGGGGTCCCGGGATCTATCGACATCCCGATCGTTGCCCCGGCGACAGTGGCAATGCCAACCATGAGAATAGTTAAAATTATTGAAAAAACAGCTCGTTTCATACACCTCCCCAAGCTTAAATTTGTGCCAGGGCTCCTCAACTCTTTACTGCACGAACCCTGGCGATAGATTCTACACGGTGGTAACAAATGCAAGGACAATGCCACAGTGTGTGATCCTACACTTTTCTGCCTGGTAAGGTATTGGGTACGAGGTTTTTCAATTTTGCCGCAAAACAGCTGCACTACATCTGTATTATTGAGAATTTTTCCCAGCAAAATCTATTTAAGGAGAGGATAAAAAAGTACTACATTAAATTTTAACGCTGCATGTCCCCGTTGAACTGGAGGCGTAAACACAGTAACAAATTTTGCGCATGATTCATGGGGTTGAACGAATTTTGCACCCACAGGGTAGTGTATCCGGGCATCAGCAAAAAAGCTAAGCAATGGAGAAGGTACATCCTTACAGAAGCCGCGGGAGTGCCACTTTATGGAGGGGAGAAAATCGCCGAACCAGGGCCTGTCACCGTACCTGAAGGTCCTGGAGATGTATCCGGTAGTGTTGACTATTTATAAATGCACGCTTTTCCGGGAATGGGGACGGGCACAACATCTTGTGGCTCCCCCGGTCTTTGACTGAGGGAGGATTATACATTATTATCTTTCCCCCGGACTGCCCCCAGGAAAAGGAATGATAGTATAATATTATGAGGCCCCTGGCGCTTATGAACAATTATCCTAAATATAAAGCAACCAATTTCTGAATGATCGGGTATCAAACAAGTATATTGAAATCCAACACCACGTCTCTTTAAAAAGGAAAGTCCTCACCAGCATCCATCTCCATCTTTTTTTCCTTCGGCTTTTGGGCTGTTTTGTGTTTTGAATTGCCGTCCACATAGATGGCCCTGAAGGGCTTTGTGGGGCAGGCATGCTCGCATCCACCGCAGCCCACGCAGATGGTCTCGTCCACCTCAGGGATGACCAGCTTGCGGCCGGCCGCATTCAGGTAGGGCTTCATGTGCACTGCCTTGGTGGGACAATGTTCCGAGCAGGCCCCGCAGTTGGTGTTGTCCGTATAGACCACGCAGTTTTCCTTGATGAATTTTGCCACGCCCACCTGGGTCTGCTGCTTTTTTTCTTTTGTCAGAGGCAGGATGGCGCCACTGGGACAGATATTTGAACAGACTGTGCAGTCAGCAGTCATAGTTGCAGTGCCCGGCATTGAAATCCATTTGCGGCTGCATCATCCCGGACAGGCCAAAGGAAAAGATTGAAGGCACAAGCACCCGGGAAGGGCAGGCAGAAACGCACAGATGGCAGGCTGTGCAGATGGCGGTGTATCTGGCAAGGCTGACCGAACCGGGAGGTGAGAGCGGGCTGGTTTTATTTTCGGGAATAGTAGTAGGTCTGGTCTGTACCGGAAGCGTTTCGGGTGCGGAATGGGCACGGCCGGCGGTCAAGCCAAGGCCGCCGGCTGCCAGAGCAAGCATGAAGTTTCTGCGGTCCCGGGCGGTGTCTCTCCTGTGGCGGATCTGCCGATCCGATAGAGAATTGGGCTGAAAACCAGGCCGAAACACCATGGCCTGGTCCGGGCAGACCGAAAGGCAGTTAAAGCAGGAGACACAGCGGCCGGCATCCACGCTTTTTGTTTTTACATCAATGCATCCGGCCTTGCAGACCTGCTCACACCGGCCGCAGGATCGGCAGGACCCGGCATCAATGCCGATTTTGACCAGGGAGAATTTTGAGACCAGGCCCAGCAGGGTGCCCACAGGACACAGCGTGTTGCAGTAAAGGCGGCCGTGCCGGGCGCTCATCCACCCTACCGTACCCAGGGTGACCAAGGCAACGCCAAGGGCGACAGGGGTATAGACCTGCCACTGAACACGGTAAAAAGCATGGATTCCCAGGGCCTCTGCCAGAGGCGTCCCCAAATTGTTCAGGGTAATAACAAGGGGGCGGAACAAATTTGAGAAAATTCTGCCGAAACCGCTGAAAGGATCAAGCAGGTTGAGCAGCAGACCGGAGCCCGAAAAAAAGAGCAAAAGAGTCGCAATCAGCACCGCATACCGCAGGATGCTGCGGGGCGCAGAATATTTGTATCTGCCAGGCCGCCTTCTTTTGCCCCGGACCTTTGCCCTGTTTGAAAAAAGACGGGTGATCAGGTCCTGGAATATTCCCAGAGGACAGATTGCTGAGCAGTAGACCCGGCCGAACATAAGGGTAATCATCAAAACGACGATAAACCCTGCAGCCCCGGCGGCCGGGTGGTTCAAAAATTTGAGCGCAGAGGGTACGAACTGGAGAAACAGCAGTTTGTCGGCTATGGCTCTTGCCCCGGTCTCCCAGATATCCAGAAAGAGAAGGGCCGTTGGCAGGAAAAAGGCCATGGCAATGCAGACCCGCAGGGGTTTGAGAAGGCGAAGGTTCATTTAAATTTTGATCCGGTTGATGGACAAGCTCTTAAGGTTCATCTGCCCAAGATTCATATCTGAGGCGATCTGGATATGGCGGATATCGGCAGGGTCCGTACCAAAGAGCTTGGCTCCTGCCGCATCGGCCGCCACCGGATCCGTTGAGACAATCTGGGCCTTCATGGAGACCACGTCGCTGACAGATACGCCCCTGGGACCGTTGCGCTTCATGACGTTGTAGGCATCCACCACCGTGAGATCTGGTCTGCGGAAGGAGGCAAAATCCGCAATGCACTGGTGAAGGTCGTTGCGGTGCCAGTACCTTCGGTCCCAGACCACGCCCATGAGGTTCTTCATGCCGATGGTGAGCATGGCGGAACTGTGGTGTTTGAGCACCGGCACATTGATGAATACGTCCGCGTTCAGAAGTGCCTCGTGGACCTTGGCCGTCTTGAGCCGCTGCCCTTGGGGCACTGAAACGGTTTTGTAGTAGCCTTCGCTGTCGCCGGATACCATTTTCCCGCCAGCCCCCTTTACGGCCGATTCAATACCACTGTTGGTATAACAGCGGCGCCAGTTGTCGCAGGTGTGGTCGAATACTGACACCTCCCGGGCCCCTGCGGACAGGCAGTGCTCAATTATACGCCCCACAAGGGCGGGGTGGGTGTTGCCGCCCCGTTCAGGCGGCACGTCCCAGCCGATATTGGGCTTGACCAGAACCCGGCTGCCTCTGGGCACAAAGGTGTGCATGCCGCCCATAGAGGCCATGGCGCTGTCGAACATCTGGTCCGGCTCCCCGCCCCGGACCGCCACCAGGTCGTAGCCGGGCCCCTTCGGGGCTGCCAAGAGTTTTCCCACCCCCGGGAAGGCAAGGGTGGAGCCTGCGGCGATTCCGCCGCTGATGGTTTTTTTCAAAAAATCCCGTCGATCCATTTTATCCATGGGGCATGTCTCCTTATGAATGGTTTTATTCCTTGGGCTGGTCTGACAATTTCAAAGCCAGACGTTGCGATATGTCCGCTGCCTCGTCCTGATCTTTCTCCGGACCGATGGCAACGACAATGTACGGGGACGCCTTGCGGATTACGATGGGTTCCCCGTCCCGGCCGGACATGGAATAAATATTACCTTGACGGACCTGGTTCGTAAACCGGTTTCCGGTATCGAAATGATCAGTCGCCTGTTCTAAGGCGGCATTGCTTTGGACCCCGTTTGCGTATTGGAAGACAAAGACCCTGCATCCGTCGGCAATGCCGGTCATCCCCTAAAAATTAATCAGGACAGCGCTTTCAAAACCACATCAACCATCCCGTCCGCTTCACAAAATGCAGCTACTTCCTTGAGCCGTTCCGGAATTTCGATATGCTGGGGACAATGTTCCATACATTCACCGCATTCAACGCATAAAGAGGCATAGGTTTTGTTGCCCCGGACGCCGCCGTTCCTGAGCGCGTAGATAAACTGTGCCCGCTGCTGGGTCTCGCCAAACATCTTAGCGGTATTGTAGACCTCGAAACAGGAGGGAATATTGACGCCGGCCGGGCAGGGCATGCAGTACTGGCAGCCGGTGCAGCCGATGGGCATCAATTCCCGGTAAGTGTCTGCCACTTTTTCAACCAGGGTAAGTTCAGACGAAGAAAACGTATTGGCCTTTGAATCGCCTGCAAGTGTCAGGTTTTCATCCAGTTGTTTATCCGTGTTCATGCCCGAGAGTACCACAGTTACTTCAGGATGATTCCAGACCCATCGAAGGGCCCATTCCGCAGGGGTGCACCGGGTGTCTGCCTGGTCCCACAGCGCCTGGACGGCGGGAGGCGCAACAGGCTTGCTGATCTTGCCCCCGCGCAGAGGCTCCATGATCATCACAGCCACATCTTTTTGGGCTGCGTATTCAAGTCCTTCAGTGCCGGCCTGGTTCCCTGTGTCCAGGAAATTATACTGGATCTGGCAGAAGACCCAATCGTACTCATCAATAATCCGGATAAAATCCTCTTTGCTTCCGTGAAAGGAAAAACCGATGTTGCCGATCCTGCCGTCTGCTTTGGCCGTTTCAAGAAATTCTATCACGCCAAGTTTCTTGAGCCGATCCCATGAATCACCTTCCAGTCCGTGCAGCAGGTAGTAGTCAATGGTTTTTATCCCCAGTTTCTCAAGCTGGCTGTTTAAAATCTCATCCATATGCTCCCGGCTGGTAATGGCCCAGGACGGCAGCTTGGTTGCAATTTTGACCTTGTCGCGATATCCGGCTTTCAGGGCTTTACCCACAATCACCTCGCTTTGCCCTCCATGATAGGGCCAGGCCGTATCAAGATAATTGACGCCGTTGTCTATGGCGCGGCGCATCAGGTCGATGGCCTTTTGCTCCTTTATCTGCCCGGTTGTTTCATCGACCGGCAGGCGCATGGCACCAAAACCCAGGATGGATAATCTGTCACCATTTTTAGGTACGTTTCGATACAGCATATTTAAATTCCTTTCCTGAAATAGTCGTTGTTTTTTTGTTATTATATACACGCCTATTCTACCGTCGTTTTCCATTCTACGGTATATTAATTCTAAGGTGAAAAAAAGAAACATACCCATTAGAAAATATTAAAGCAGAAGGTATTAAAGACATTGGAAAAAATAGACTGCACGGGCGTGATCCTGGCCGGCGGCTGCAACAGCAGGTTTCCCGGCATAAATAAAACATTTCACAGGGTTGGGGCAGATACCATGCTGGCCCGGATTCATACCCTGTTTTCCATGATGTTTAAGGAAGTGATTCTGGTGGTTAATGAGCCGGCACTTTTTTTGGATATCGACGCTTTGGTTGTTACGGATATTGATCCGTCCTGCTGCGCTTTGTCAGGGCTTCATGCAGGCTTGTTCCATGCCTCCTTTGACTGGAGCTATGTAACGGCCTGTGACCTTCCTTTTGTCAGTGAGAAAATTATCCGGTACCTTGTGACGCAAAGAAGTCCCGGCAAGCAGATTATTATACCCAAAACCCGGGAGGGACTTGAGCCGTTGTCTGCTCTGTATCATAAATCCTGTATCCCAAGGATTGAGACCAATCTTGAAAAAAAGGTGTTTATGATCAAAAAATTTTTCAAGCCTGAAAGAGTCAAGCAGATCCCGCCCGGAACGCTTGAATCCCTGGACCCGGACTTACGTTTTAAGTTTAATGTGAACACACCGGCTGACCTTGAAACAGCCAGGGGGATGCTTCTGAACAGTGCTGCTCTCCACTCCCCCGGCACGATACGGGTCAAATCAGCGGCCCAAGAATCTAAATACAACCCCACCGGCAAGTGACACACATGCGCTCATCAAAAAGAGAAGGGCGCCATATGTCTCATACAAATAGCCGTTCAGCAGAAAACCGGCCATCATGCCGAGACCGTAAGAGACGGCATTGTTGGCAGCCTGCCCCAGGGTACGCGTCTCCCCGGTTGAAAGCAGATCCATATACAGGATGGAAGCCACATGAAATGACCCGTAGGTAAATGCATGAAGCACCTGAGCTATCATGATTTCAGCCACTGTGACCGCACGCCATAAAAGGCACCACCGGACTGCAGCAGCCAAACAAGAAAAGAAGAGCACATTTTCAAGGGAGATATATTTTAAAATCCTGCCGGAGTTGATCATAAGAACGATCTCAGCGATGGAGGCTACAGCCCAGGTCGACCCGATGAAAAAGGAGCCGTACCCCAGCTCCTCCAGATAGATGGAATAAAATCCATAATAGGTCCCATGGCTGAAAAGCATCAGAAACGAGCAGGTGAGAAAGGTCAGGGTCCGGGCATTGAAGAGTTCTCTGACCCCGGCATGCAATTGTTCCTCCCTTGCTTTCGCCTTGGGCATGGGAATCGAGAAGAGAGCCTGAAGCGTGTAACCGGCCAGAATGAGAGGAACAATAATATTGATGCTGAAAAGATCAGAAATCTTGCCCAGAATGAACACAACAAGGATAAAGCTCACCGATCCCCAGGCACGAATCCGGCCATACCTGTTCTTGTCACCGCCTCCACTACCCAGTTCATCCATGGCAAAGGCTTCTATAAATGCGATAAGCGGTGCAAAGAAAATAGTATGAAAAATGGTCACAATGACCATGCCCGAAAAATAATTGATATACAGAAAGAAGACCCAGATTGCGGCACTGAGGAAATTGAATAGAACGTAAATCGGTTTTCTCCATGCATACCGGTCGGCAACAATACTCCACACTATTGAGAAGACAATGGTAACGGCGGTTCTCAGGGCAGACAGGGAACCGATTTCAAAACCGGTGAAACCCAGATGATGGCAATAGAGGTTAAAATAAGGCAGAGAAATCCCCATCACCCCGAAATAGATAAAATACTGGATTTTCAGTATGCGGCCTGAAGATCCGCTTAAACTCTCCCCGGATTTCATTGCAGCAGCCTTTTTATCTTTTTCATGGCGTTGTCATGGATCATGTCTGCCTAAACGTCCTGGGGGATGAGAAAATTTTTCAGGCTGTTTAAATACATATCAAACCCCTTCATAAAAATATCGTTGTGATTTGCCTCGGGGATCATCAAAAGGTCTTTGTCGGCAGAAGGGCAAAGGCTATAAAGCGCTTGGCCTTGTGAAAAGTCAATAATATGGTCAAACTGTGCATGAATAATTAAAAGGGGTTTGTTCCAATGCCTGATTTTATCGGCATTGCCGAATCCTTGTGCTTCCTGAAAACCGATCATGTCAGGATCAAGCCCCAGGGTTTTCAAAAGCGGGGCTGCATAGGCAAATCCGCTTTCGATGATCAGCCTGTCAATGCTGCCCTGGCGGGTGGCAGCCAGTTCCAGAGCCGATGCACTGCCAAGGGAACGGCCCATAACCGTAAGAGAGCCTGTGAAATTGCGATTTTTAAGTTCGTTAACGACAAAATCCAGAATTTTGTGGCAGTCCAGAAGCATTGAAAAGACCGTGGGCGAGCCTGAGGATTTGCCGTATCCCCGGTAGTCAACCACCAGGAAGTTGATGCCCATACGGTTGAAAATGGGGCCAAGATCATCATAGTCGGATACGACCTCACCATTGCCGTGAAAAAAAAGAATGTTGGGAAATGACGGATCTCCCAGGTGAAAGGTTGCTCCGACTTCAATATCCTGACCAACCGGGATAAAATATTCCTTGTCGGAAACTGTTTTTTCCGAATCATCACGCCTTGGATGAAACAAAAATTGAAGCACCAGGGGCTGATCCAGGGCCGCGTATGGATTGGTATGACTTTTTTCCATTGGATTCTCCTTGTCTGTCTCTTTTGCAGGGTTCAGTATTA
>QKDP01000303.1 GCA_003252055.1 Desulfobacter postgatei
GCAAGGATGTTTGCCCAAAGAGGGCATCAGGTGAAAATATGCGAAAAAGGCTCGGACCCGGGCGGGCTTCTGGCCCTGGCTGCCACGGCACCCGGCAGGGGGGAGCTGGGCGATATTTTACGCTTTTTCAGAAACGAGCTTGAGTGTCTTGGCGTGGCCGTGGAGTACAATACCCCGCTGTCTTCCGAACTTCTGGCTGCCTTTGACCCTGATCATGTGATTCTGGCCACGGGCTCCATGCCGGATATGCCCGTGATCAAAGGGTTGTTTAAAAGTAAGATGAAGCTGATCACCAGTGTGGATGTATTCACCGGTGCACAGACTGCCGGTGACAGGGTGATCGTGCTCGGCGGCGGGTTCACCGGTCTGATCACCGCCCATAAACTGGCAGACCAGGGAAAAGAGGTGGTGGTCCTGAACCGCAAAAAAAGCTTTGCCGAAGAGATGTCTTCCAATGACCGGTACTATCTGCGGGAACGCCTGAAGGCTTGCGGCGTCACTTTATATAAGATGGTGGCAGTTAAATCCTTTACCGATGATGGCGTAAGCTTTACATCCAGGGGAGAATCCGTAACCCTTGAGGGGTTTGATACGGTTGTCATTTCGGAAAAACACCAGCCGGTCCGGGATGCCAGGTACTTGGAAAAACAAAGCCGGGCAAAATTCCATTTGATTGGAGATGCCAAAACACCCAGGCATTTAATGTTTTGCGTTGCCGAGGCCGAAGAAGCTGGCCGGTCCATATAACAGCCATGAGCTGACCTGGTCTATCTACACCCAGGCTCAACCCACAACAAAATATGAAAGTAATTTAACAAGTTGTTGGGACTTTCATATAAAAAAAGCAGTTAACGCTAATTCATTTTTAAAGCACCATTGTAAAAATAGAAATAATAACATATTAAATTTGCGGTATCAGACCAAATTTGTAATTTGAATATCGTCAAGGAGAGTATAATGAAAAGAAATATTTCAACTATCTGTACAGTTCTTTTCTGTTTTTTTGAGATGTCGTGTACTGAATGTCACAACTTTGATACATGTAAAGTTTTGGCAGAGAAGGGAGATGCTGTCGCGCAGTACAATTTGGGGGTGATGTATGATAATGGGGAAGGTGTTGCTAAAGATGATAAGGAAGCCGTGAAATGGTACAGACTTGCTGCTGAGCAGGGAGCTGCTGACGCGCAATTCAATTTAGGGGTGATGTATCGTGATGGGCAAGGTGTTGCTCAAGATTATAAAGAAGCAGTGAAATGGTACAGACTTTCTGCTGAGCAGGGAAATCTTAAAGCACAAGTCAATTTGGGGTTGATGTATGGTGCTGGGCAAGGTATTGCTCAAGATTATAAAGAAGCAGTGAAATGGTACAGACTTGCTGCTGAACAGGGAGATGCTTTAGGGCAAGTCGATTTGGGGTTGATGTATTATTATGGGAAAGGTGTCTCTCAAGATTATTCAAGAGCGCATATGTGGTTCAATGTATGTGCTGTAAACGGTTCTGATTTGTGTCAAAAAAAAAGAGACCTAATTGCTAAAAAAATGACAACTCAAAAAATTGCGGAAGCACAAAAGATGGCAAAAAAATGTATTGAGAGCAACTACAAAAATTGTGATTGATTTTTATATAATTCCCCTTCCCTCAATTTTACTGATTTCCCATACTGAAACGCCTGCCAGCAATTTCATGGTTAGGGCCATGGAAACAATAAAATCTACCATACAGCTTATCTTTTTACCTGGTTTCCGCGTTGCGCCAATGGGCAGACAGCTCAATAGGTTTACATTGGCGCGCTTTGAAACCAGGCAAAAATCCGGCGCTTTATTGGTAGATTTTAAAATTTCCATGGCCCTTATTCCAAAGTGACACAAACTGTAGTACGTCAATTTTCTTTCTTTTCATCTGTCAAAATCAAGTCCGTGTCTTTGAAGTTTCAGCTCTTACGTTCAGATACACCAGTGGAGTTTTGAATCAACTAATTCTTGAAGTGTGATAACAAATGTTTTCTTACCAGATGAACGGTGAAGATCGTGTTAATTGATGTTGGACATATCCATTTTTCCGCCGCCCATGACCTTGTAAAGGTTAATCAGGTTGCTTAAGTAGGCCTGTTTCAGGGCAATGGCTCCCTGCTCAGCGCTGAAAAGCGCGCGCTGGGAATCCAGAACCGCGAGGAAATCATCTATGCCGTTGTCATATCTGGCCTTGGACAGATTATACGCTTTCCGGGTGGCAGATACCAATGCGTTCTGGGCCTCCAGCTGATCCTTGTAGTGTTTGCGTGCCACCAGCTGGTCTGCCACTTCCCTGAACGCTGTCTGAATGGCACCTTCATACGTGGCTGCCGCAATTTTTTCCCCAACGGTTGCGGCATATAGATTGGCCTTGAGGCCTTCCCGATTGAAGATGGGAATGGTGACATTGGGAGAAAAGGCCCAGGAAAGGCTTCTGGATGAATCAAACAGATAGGAAAGACCTTGGCTGGCAAACCCGAGGGTGCCGGTCAGGCTGATCGTCGGGTACATGGCTGCCCGGGCCGCACCAATGTCTGCATTGGCCGCCTTTAACTGGTGCTCGGCCGCCTGGATATCCGGCCTGGCCAGAAGAATTTGTGAGGGGATTCCTGCCGGCAGCTGTGTCAGAAATCCGATGTCATCAATGGTTTCAGATGGGGGTTCAGGTGTCGTGATAAGATCATACACCCCGGGACCGGCAAGGTACACCAGGGCATTTTCCGCCTGGGCGGCCAGTCGTTTGTACTGGTAAATGGAGGCTTTGGCACTTTGGGTGGATGTGGCAGCCTGGGCCAGGGAAAGCTGGTCTGTGGAGCCCGCATCATATTGGGTCTTGATTACATCATAGGTGGTTCTCTGGGCCTTGTAGGTCTCTTCTGCAAGCTGCTGCAGCTTTCTTTGGGCCAGAAGGTTGACATAGGCGTCTGCGGTCTGGGCCACCAGGGCAATGCGGGCACTTGAGGCGGCTTCCCGGGTGGCAAGGTAGGTCTCAAGCGCACTTTGGCTCAGGCTTTTGATCCGGCCGAAAAAATCAAGTTCATAGGCTGTGATGCCCAGTCCTGCACTCATGGATGTATCTGTGGTATACGGCACCTTCAAAGCACTGCTGTCTTCCGGGATACCTTGGCGGCTCAGGCCGGTGCTGCCTGAAATGACGGGCAGTTCATCGGACTTTTTAATTTGGTAGGCTGCCTTTGCCTGTTCAATATTGAGCAGGGCCACCTTCAGGTCCCGGTTGTTTTCCAGGGCCATGGTGATAATCTGCTGCAGGGTCTGGGAAGTAAAGTAATCCTGGCAGGCAATGTCGGCGGCCGTCTGTCCGGACCCCGCTTGGGATTCCGGCAGTTGGCCCGGCCAGGTGCCGGCTACGGGCATTGCCGGCTGTTTGTATTCGGGAACAAAGGAACAACCGGCAGTAAAAAGCATCAGGCCGGCAACAGTTGCCGTAATTAATTTATATCGCATAAATCATTCTCCTTGGCCGTTATCGGCTTGTTTTTTTTCACTGCCCCGTTCAATAAGGACAAAAAAGAGAGGAATAAAAATAATGGCCAGGGATGTGGCAGCTACCATACCGCCGATAACGCCGATGCCGATGGCGTTCTGGCTGGCAGAGCCGGCACCGTCGGAAATGGCCAGCGGCGTAACACCCAGAATAAACGCAAGGGAGGTCATCAGGATGGGGCGAAGTCTAAGCTCTGCGGCCATGACTGCCGATTGAACCAGTTCAACCCCGCCTTGGTATAGACTTTTTGCAAACTCAACAATCAGAATGGCGTTTTTGGCCGCAAGGCCCACCGTGGTAAGCAGCGCAATCTGGAAATAGACGTCATTTCTTAATCCCGCCCACTTGGTGGCCACCACGGATCCGATAATACCCAAAGGCACAATCAGCATGACCGAAAAGGGGATGGACCAGGACTCATAAAGGGCAGCCAAACACAGGAACACAAACAAAATGGATATGGCATAAAGCATTCCACTCTGGGAGCCTGCCAACCGCTCTTCATAAGACAGGCCTGTCCATTCCAGGGAAATCCCCCTGGGCAATTTCTCGGCCAGCTTCTCGATAACGGCCATGGCTTCACCCGAAGATACCCCCGGGGCCGGCGCGCCGAGAATCTCCACCGAAGAGGTGCCGTTATACCGTTCTAATCTTGGTGATCCATAGGTCCATTCTCCATAGGTGAATGAGGAAAACGGCACCATGTTGCCCTGGCTGTTTCGCACATGCCATCTGTTGATATCTTCGGGCAGCATGCGGGATGCTGCATCTCCCTGGATATATACCTTTTTGAGCCGGTTTCCGTCCATGAAGTCATTGACATAGGATGAGCCCCAGGCGGTCTGCAGAACATTGGTGATATTGGACGTGGTCACGCCTAAGGCTTCGGCCTTTTCATAATCAATGTGCAGCTTGTACTGTGGCACATCGGACAACCCGTTGGGGCGGACACCCACCAGTTTCGGATTCTGGGCAGCCATACCCAGCATCTGGTTTCTGGCGTTCATCAATGCGGTATGGCCTAAGGCCCCACGATCCACCAGCTCAAAGTCAAAACCGGTGGCATCACCCAGGGCCAGAATGGCCGGCGGAATAAAGGCATACACAGATGCATCCTTAATGCTGTACATTCGGGCCATGGCCCGGTCGGCAATGGCGGCCGCTTTCTGGTCAGGCCGGTGGCGCTGGGACCAGTCCGTTAGATTGAGAAAGCCCATGGCCACATTCTGGCCCCGGCCGGAATGACTGTACCCGACAACCGTGAACAGGCTTTTTACATTCTCCTTCTCCTGCTCTAGAAAGTAGTCTTCCACTTTGTATACGGCCTGCTGAGTCCGTTCCATGGTGGCACCCGGCGGGGCGGAGACCATGGTCATCATCATACCCTGGTCTTCGTCGGGCAAAAATCCTGTGGGGATGCTTTTAAAAATATAGATCAAACCCACAATGATCAATGCATAGATCACCAGGAATCTTAACGCCCGGGTGGCCGCATATCTGACACTGGATTTATACATGGCCTTGCTGAAGTCAAAGCCCTTGTTGAACCAGCCGAAAAAGCCGCGTTTATTTTCATAATGCCCTTTTGCCACGGGCTTGAGCAGTGTGGCACAAAGCGCCGGAGTCAAAATCAGCGCCACAAGTATTGAAAGCGCCATGGCCGATACCAAGGTTAGTGAAAACTGCCGGTAGATGGCACCTGTGGAACCGGAGAAAAACGCCATGGGAATAAATACCGCAGACAGCACCATGGCAATACCCACAAGGGCGCCGGTAATTTGGTCCATGGACTCCCGGGTGGCTTCCTTGGGCGGTTTACCGGTTTCAGACATCACCCGCTCCACGTTCTCCACCACAACAATGGCGTCATCCACCAGAAGACCGATGGCAAGTACCATGGCAAACATGGATAGCGTATTAATACTGAACCCGAAGGTCGACAGCACCCCGAAGGTGCCTAGAAGAACGACCGGCACTGCAATGGTGGGTATCAGAGTCGCCCTGAAGTTCTGCAGAAACAGGTACATGACTAAAAAGACCAGCACAATGGCCTCCGCCAGAGTCTTAACGACCTCTTCGATGGAGAGCCGGACAAAGGGCGTGGTGTCGTAGGGAAAAATCACTTTCAGTCCGGGCGGCAGGAACTGACTCAGTTCCTTAACTTTATCCTTGACCCGTTTGGCCGTGTCAAGGGCATTGGCGCCGGTGGCAAGGCTGATGGCCATAGCTGCGGCTGGCATCCGGTTATACCGGGTGTTGAACCCGTATCTTTCAGGTCCCTTTTCCACTTTGGCCACATCCTTTACCCGGACCTGGGAACCGTCCGGGTTTACCTTGACCAGAACTTTTTCAAAATCTTCCACGGTCTGCAATTTGGATTGGGCCGTAACAACGGCATTGATCTGCTGGCCTTCGATGGCCGGAGCACCGCCGAGCTGACCGGATGAGACGTCGGCGTTTCGCGCCTGGATGGCCGTAACAACATCCGAGGGCATCAGGTTAAAGGCGTTGAGTTTTTCCGGGTTAACCCATATCCGCATGGCGTACTGGGACCCGAACACGGTTAAATCGCCCACCCCCTGTACACGGGAAACCGGGTCCGCCATGTGGGATTTAAGATAATCGGATAGATCATCATCCTTCAAGGCGCCGTCTTCGGAATACAATCCGACTAACAGCAGGAAGCTGTCAGATGCCTTCTGGACGGTCAGGCCCTGCTGCTGGACTTCCTGGGGCAGCAGACTTTCCACTTTTGATATTTTGTTCTGCACCTGAACCTGGGCGATATCCGGATCCGCTTCAGGTTCAAAGGTCAGACTGATGGTGAGCTGGCCGCTGGACTCACTGGATGCAGAGAAATATCTTAGATAATCAATACCGGTCAGGGACTGCTCTATGACCTGCGTGACACTGTCTTCCACCACCTGGGCCGAGGCCCCGGGGTACATGGTTGAAATGGTAATGGTGGGCGGGGCAATCTTGGGATATTGTTCCACCGGCAGAGTGAGCACGGCAAACAGCCCGGACAGCATGATGACAATTGCAATAACCCATGCAAATATGGGGCGATCTATAAAAAAACGAGACATGTTTTTATCCTGCTATCATGAGTTGGTGGGTGCTTTGTATTCCACGGTGCTGACCTTGGCCTGGGGGCGGATCTTCTGCACCCCCTCAACCACCACCCGGTCGCCGGGGGCGAGACCGGAAGAGACCACCCACTGGTCCTTCACCGCTTGAGAAACTTTAACCGCTTGGTATTCAACAACATTTTCTTTGTCCACGACCCACACGGAAACAGATCCGTCTGCATTGCGGATCACGGACTGTTGGGGTACCACAATGGCTTTTTCCTGGCGGGACTGTGCCACCCTGGCACGGACAAAAAGACCCGGCAACAGTTCCTTTTCAGGATTGGGAAACAGTATTCTCAACTGGACCATGCCGGTGCTCTGGTCCACCGTGGCGTCGGAGAACAGCAGTTTGCCCTGCAGATCGTAGGGGATGCCGTCCTTTCCGATGAACAGGCTGACCATGGAGTTCTGTTCAGGATTGTTCAGGCCTTTCTTAAGCGCTATGAGCTCCTCGCTGGACTGGTTTACATCCACATAGATCTGGTCCAGGTTCTGGACCACGGCCAAAGTCGTCTCCTGGTTGGCCGTAACAAGAGCGCCTTCGGTCACGGATGATTTGCCGATGCGCCCGGAAATGGGTGAAAAAACCTTGGTATAGTCCAGATTGATTTTTGCGGCGGCCAGATTTGCTTTGGCAACAGCCACATCGGCCTTGGCCTGGGCCAGGGCTGCCACGGTATCGTCATAAACCTGGCGGCTGACACCGCCCATTTTTACCAGGCGGGTGTATCGGGCAAGTTTGGGCTCCACTGCCTTGACGTCAGCCTGGGCACGAACCAGACTTGCTGCCGCGGATTCATATGCGGCCTTGTAGGTGGAGGGATCAATCTGATAAAGTTGTTGACCTTTTTTAACGATACTGCCCTGGGTAAACATCCTTTTAAGGATGATACCTGTTACCTGGGGACGAATTTCAGCCACCTGGTATGCAGACGTTCTGCCGGCCAGATCTTTGGTGAACACCACATCCTGGGGTTTGACCGTATAAACAGCTACCTCAACCGGTGGACCGGCTTGGGCAGACTGGGCATGGGCCTGTTCTGTCTGGGCCGGGGCCTGATCTTTTGGTTTCTCTGCCCAGGGCAAGGCAAGCTGGCCTGAAGAATACAAGTATCCACCGCCAATGAGCACGGCCGTGACAAAACCAAGCAAAAAACGCTTCATAACGATCTCTCCTGTTGCTTTAATATACTTTTGTCCAGAAAGCGGACAATTTCCTGTTTCAGTTTCTCCAGATCCTGGAGCGGCTCCTCCCGGTATGTCAGGGACTCCAAAGGACCCACCACCGTACCGAAAATCATGGCTGCCATCACATAGGGATCTGTATCCATGAACTGCCCCTGGCACATGCCCTCCCGGCAGACATTGACCAGAGGGATGATGACGGCGTCCATGCGCTCTGTGACGGCATCGGCTGCCGAACGCTGGCTCTGGATAAATTTAAAATAAAGAGGGAATTCCTTCTGGAAATTAAACACATTATCCACAAATGCGTATATTTTTTCCATGGGCGGGATATTTTTTTCAAATATTTTGCATGATTCCTGTTTAATGGGAATGATCACAGCCTCATGGACAGAGTTCAGCAGGTCTGTTTTGTTTTTAAAATAGTTGTACAAGGTTCCTTTGGACACACCACACCTGGCCGCCACTTTATCCATGGTAATGGACGTTCCTTCCTGGATCATTGCCAGCACTGTTTTTACCACCTGCTCCTTGAGCAGACGGTTCATCATCTCTTTTCTTCTGGTGGGCAAATTCATTTGATGTTTCCTTGGGTTTACCCCGGCGTCGTTCTTGTGGGGAAAATAAAAACTTTTTCTGACCATGTCGTTTAAAAAATGACTGAATAGTCAGAAAATGACTTTCGAGTATATTAAGGACGACAACCGTTTCTGTCAAGAGCGTTTTTTAGAGCTTGTTTGGTATACCGTTCTGGCCGAAGTAACATTTCATTGCCGACAGACCGATTTTCATAAGCCTGGAAAAAATATTCTTTTCCATTTTATAGGCTTCGAATTCCCCGGCATGCTTTTGTACGAAATCGAAAAGTTCTTTGACTTGATTATCTCCCTCTATTATGCTTTGTTCTACTGAGAATGCTTGCATCATATCCTCCTTTTTCAGGCTTACATTGTTGTGGAAAATTAATGTTGGCCCAAAAAGAACGATTTTTGCAAGCATTTATTTTCAAATGAACTTTATTATTAATGGGTTATCCTTTTATATGAAAGTCCCAATAAGTTGTTAAATTACTTTCATGTTTTGTTGTGGGTTGCGCCTGGGTGTTGATAGACCAGCTCAGCCCATGGCTGTTATTCAAAAAGGTTACACTCTTTTGATATTTTGATATCATAGCCTGTGACATTAAGACAGGAGACAAAAATGACTGAAACAAAACTTGTTAGCACTGAACAAATTACAGGAAAAATTTACCTTATCCGGGGCGCTAAAGTCATGTTAGACCGGGATCTTGCAGCCCTTTATAGAGTTGAAACAAAATACTTAAAACAGGCTGTCAGAAGAAATATCAGTCGTTTCCCTGATGATTTTATGTTTGAATTGTCAAAAGAGGATCTTGCAAATTTAAGATCACAAATGGCAACCTTTAATTCTGATGAGATGAGTTTAAGATATGCGACCATGGCCTTCACAGAACAAGGTGTTGCCATGCTATCCAGTATATTAACCAGTAAACGGGCCATTCAAGTAAACATCCAGATCATGCGGACCTTTACCAAAATGCGCGACATGATTGCCGAAAATGAAAAATTACGCAAAGCCGTGGAGAAATTGAAGCAGCAGACAGATGAAGAGTTTTGAAAGGGGGCGTGTCATTCTATCCTGTCCGGGCAAAATTTTAAGTTCATTTCCCAAAATTCACTGACCCCGTCTGAATAGTCCTGTTCCGAATTTGCCTTGAGCAGTTTTTTCAACGGTTTTTTGCTGTTTTCAAAGGATGGCCCCAGATAGTTCCAGAATCCCTTCATACGCCCGATAAGGTGCCCTGGCCCTGAAAAGACCTGTTTGTAACTGTTAAAAAGATCCGTGTGAAAGTTTTTCAATCGTTCACGCTTTTGGCTGTCATTGTCTTGGGAGTCGGGGGGGTGGGAATCAGTTTTCAAGCCTTTGATCTGTTCGGGTAAAAAGGGGTTGGAAAGAATGCCTCTGCCGATCATGAACCGACTGATTTCCGGAAAACGTTGACGGATTTTTTCCCATGATGCCGTGTCCACAATATCCCCGTTATAGACCATGGGATGGGTACAGGCTTTCATGGCCCTTTCAAAAGCGTCAATATCAGCGGTGCCTGTATACATCTGCTCTCCGGTTCTGGCGTGCAGGATGATTTCGTCAAGCTTGTGGGTGTTGAACATTGCAATCAGGTCCTGAATCTCTTCCTTATTTTTTCGGCCCAGGCGGATTTTAACGCTTAAACCGGGCTTCATGGCCGGGATTACCCGGGAAAGGAAGGCGTCTATTTTATCCGGGTGGGATAAAAGGCCTGAGCCCCGCTGTTTTTTTGCAATTTTTGAATGGGGGCACCCGAGGTTCCAGTTCACTTGGGCATACCCCATGTCAAAAAGATAATCCCCAAGATAGATAAAATCATCTGGATTATTTCCCAGGATCTGGGGGATAATAGGAAAGGCTGTGTTCAGAGCCGGATCCACGTCTTTCAGCCTGGATGGTTTCAGCCGCCTGCCGCCCATGGTTGAGATAAACGGGGCCATGGCCTGATCAATGCCGGTGAAATGCCGGGCATACACCTGCCGGAACACCACATCGGTGACCCCCTGCAAAGGGGCCAGTATCAAAAAGGGACGATTATCCGCCATGGGGGTATTTTTCCTGTCTTGACCGGTCATGCCGAGCAAACAGGCTGATCAATTTTCTGGCGGATCGGGGTCAAAGGGCATGGTCACTTCAATTTCCCCGCTTTCCCCCCTGATAAATTCTGCGTGGGGGTAGGTGTTTTTAAACACATTGATCATTTTCAGGTTTTCGGCCAGGACAAGGGCTGTGAAACAGGAATAATTGTTCTTCCGGGCGATTTTTTCAAGGCAGCTCAGCATAAAAGTGGCAATGCCCTGACCATGCAGTTCCTCCTGCACCAGAAATGCCACTTCCGCACTCTTGGGGTCCACTTCTGCGTAAGAACCCACCGCCACAATCTGTTTGCGTTTCCCTTGCTGCATAAGGGCGATAAGGGTCATGTTCCGGCTGTAATCCACCTGGGCCCACATCTGCTGGAGCATGCGCCTTGAGAAAACTTTGCGCCTGTTAAAAAATCGAAAATAGATGGAATCTTCCCCAAGGGAATAGTAGAAATTTCTGGATTCAAATTCATCCGAGGGCTGAAGCGGCCTGACTTCCAACTGTTTTCCATCGGGCAAGACCATGTTGTATTTATAGGCAATGAGAAACAGCAGGTCCTGGTTTGTGGGCGGTAACTGATCGTTGAAAATATAATGGCGCTGTTTGGCCTGTTCAATGAGCTCCTTGCGGAATTTGGGATGGGCAATCTGGGCCAGTTCAATAACGCGCTGAAAAATGCTTTTCCGCCGGATTTCTGCGATACCGTATTCAGTGACCACAAGGTCAATGTCACCCCGGGTAGTGGCAACCCCGGCGCCTTCGCTTAAATGGGGCACAATACGGGATACCTGGCCGTTCTGGGCCGTGGACGGGATGATAACAATGGAAAATCCCCCTTTGGACATGGCCGATCCCCTGATGAAATCCACTTGGTCACCGATACCCGAATAAAACAGATACCCTTTTGAGTCCGTGCATACCTGGCCTGTCAGATCCACCTCCAGCGCTGAACTGATGGAGATCAGGTTATCATTTCTGGCAATGACATTGGGATCGTTCACAAATTCAGAGGACCTGAAATAGAACATGGGATTGTCAGCTATATAGCTATATAATTCCTTTGACCCCATGCAAAGTGACGCAACAGCCCGGTCTGTGAGATAATTTTTTTTGCGGTTGGTGATTACTTTCTGTTTGAATAAAGGCAGAAGGCCGTCCGTGATGACCTGGGTATGGATACCAAGGTCCTTTTTGCCGGCCAGATAGGGCATGATGGCATGGGGCAGATGCCCGAATCCGATCTGCAGTGTGGCACCGTCATCCACCAGCTGGCTGACATAATGGCCGATGCGCTCGACTACGGTTTTGTTTTTGGTCTTGGGCAGGGATTCCAGAAGCTCTTCTTCGTATTCCACCAAATAATCAATATCGTCGATGTGCACCAAAGAATCTCCCCAGGTTCTGGGCATTTGGGGATTGACCTGGGCAATGGTGACTTGAGCATTTCTCATTCCGGAAAGGGTGATGTCCACGGAAATGCCTAAAGAGCAGTAACCATGGGCGTCCGGGGGGCTGACCTGGACCAGGGCAACATCCAGGCCAATTTCATTGTTCCGGAAAACTTTTGGAATCTGGGATAGATAGGCCGGGATATAATCAATTTTTCCTTCAAATGCGAATTTACGCATAATAACGGAAATAAAAAACAGTTTAATGGAAAACCGGGACGAAAAATTGTCATCATTGAGATATTCCGCCAGGGTGGTTGACAGCATCTGATAAACAACAATGTCCTGGAGGGCCTGGTTCTCGACCATGGCCCGGATCAAGTGCTGGGGTTCCCCGCATCCGGTGCCGATGAATACCCGTGAGCCATTGCGAATTTTTTTTACACTTGCTTCAGCCGTGAGCAGCTTATCAGGGCAGATTTCTTTTAAATCCATGCTGTTTCTCCTGCCGGTTCAATGCCAGAGTCGAAATCTTTGGGGCTATGTATCGGTTAAAGCAAACCATAAATCGCATTGATAATCAATTATTTTTATTTTGGTTCCGGTTTTGGGCAGCATCAGGGGCGCCCCGGTGTGATGGTTTTGGGCTCAAAATTTAATGTGGCGAAATAATCGTCCATGGTCTCTGCCCGGCGAATCAGTTCAATGCTGCCGTCGGTTTTAAGCAGAAGTTCCTTGGGACGAAGCTGCCCATTGTAGTTAAAGCCCATGGCATGTCCGTGGGCCCCGGTGTCGTGGATAATCAGGATGTCTCCTTCCCGGGTTTCGGGCAACTGCCTCTGGATGGCAAACTTGTCATTATTCTCACACAACGCACCTACGATATCCACTGTTTTTAAGGGGCCGGATTCCGGCTTGCCATGGATGTGAATGTGATGGTACGCGCCATACACCCCGGGGCGCATCAATGAAGACATGGACGCATCCACACCCACATAGTTGCGGTAGGTGTTTTTATGGTTGATCACCGAAGTGACAAGGACGCCGTGGGGGCCGGTGATAAACCGGGCACTTTCCATATACAGTTTGGGTACCCAGCCGTTTTGTGCTTTAAAGGTTTCAAAGGCTTCTATGATGCCGCCGGCCATGCCTTCAAGGTCGAATGCCTTGGCATCCGGGGTGTAGGGAATGCCTAACCCGCCGCCGATATTGATGAATTCAAACCGGATGTTAAGGGCTTTGCTCACATCTTCGACCAGCGCCAAGAGCATGTCCGCCGTGTCGATCATGTACTGGTAATTAAGCTCATTGGAGGCCATCATGGTATGCAGGCCAAACCGCTTGACGCCAAGGTCCAGGGCCTGGCCGTAGGCTGAAAAGATCTGGTCCCGGGTCAGACCGTATTTGGCTTCTTCAGGGTTGCCGATAATCTCGTTTCCCTGGCGTGTCGCACCGGGGTTGTATCTGAAACAGAGCAGATCGGGGATGACCGGCAGTTTGGCAATCAGGGTGATGTCATCCAGATTGATGATGCTGCCCCCTTGGTCCATGGCGCTTTCTAGCTGGCTCTGGGTGGTGTTGTTGGAGGTGAACATGATATCTTCGGGATTGCTTCCCACTTTACGGGCCAGTTCGATTTCCGGCACCGAAGAGCAGTCAAAACCAAACCCCTGGGTTTTGAGAAGTGCCATCACCGTGGGATTGGGCAGGCCCTTTACGGCAAAATACTCCTTGAATCCGTCAATGGGAGCAAACGCTTTGTTCAGGGTCTGGCAGGTTTGAATGATCCCGGTTTCATCGTAGATGTGAAAAGGGGTGCCAAAGGCTGCAACGGCATCCTGGACCACCGTTGACAGTCTCTGTTTAAATTCTGGTGACATGGGCATGGTGATAATTCCTTTATAATAGATTAAACCTCATCCGGCAGTCTGATCTTGGCGCTTTCCTTGAACGAGGAAAGCGCGATAAATGTTTTAGTTGCCTTTACGCTGCTCATATCGGCGATCCGGGTTTGTATCAGTTTTTCCAGTTCCATGTTGCCGGACGCCTTTATTTTAATCATCAGGGTGTCTCCACCTGCCAGATAATGGACTTCCTGGACCTGTTCAATGGTTGCCAGCTGTTCGCCGGTTTTCCGGACCTTGGACGGGCGGGTCACCTGGATGCTGACAAAGGCGGTCATGGCACAGCCGAACATATCCGGATTCAAGCGCACTTCATAACCTTGGATGATATTTTTTGCCTCCAGTTTTTTAATACGCTCAAGCACTGCAGAAGGCGCCATACCAATGGTTCTGGAAACCTCAACATTGGGTATCCTGGCTTTTTTCTGCAAGATTTTAAGAATTTCCAGATCCGTTTTATCCATGACAATAATTTTCAATTTATTATATAATTTTTATTGTTATTCATGATAAATATTCTTGTTTTTTATAAAAGTCAAGAATATCGTTCTTTTAATAATGAAAAAGTATAAATTAAATTCTCTCCGTATGCGTATCGTCGGAATTTTTGATCTATTTATAGTGGGTGCTAAGCTTTTTCCATCAGCTTTGTGACCGCTTGCTCCAGCCCGTCCAGGGACAGTTCAAACATGGGAAAAATTTTGGAAATGGCCAGGACGGTGTGGGTATAACCCCACATGATTTTTGATACCGGGTTAAGCCAGACTGCCCCCCTAAAGGTCTGGGCCAGAAACTTGAGCTGCTCAATGCTGGGGCGCCCGCCGCGATCCGTAATATGGACGGCCCCATCATGTGCCATGAGTTCATAGGGTGCCATGCTGGCATCCCCGACAATAATGAGTCTGGTTTCCGGATCCAGCCGGGCAAAATCCATTATTTTTTTCGGCTTTTTATACCGGGAGGGGTCTTCCCAGACATAATCATAGATTGTGTTGTGGAAAAAGTAGGTTTTCACTTCCTTGAACTGAGCCCGGGCATAGTTGAAAAGCGTCTGGACGACCTGGATATAAGGGTCCATGGACCACCCGCCGTTGTCAATGGCAAGGATGACCTTGAGCCTGTCCTTCATGGCCCGGTCAAAGATTAATTCTATTTCCCCACCGTTGCGAAGGGTCGCCCGGATGGTTTCGTCCACATTGATTACGTCCTTGGGACCTGCCGGAATCATGTTGCGAAGACGTTTCAACGCCTCTCCGATTTTTGCCTGGGTCAGGGGGCCCTGGGTGGAATAATCCTTGTATCTGCGCTCATTGGCTACTTTCACCGCAGATTTGTTTCTGGATTCACCGCCCACACGCATACCGCCGGGGTGATACCCGGAATGGCCCACAGGTGAGGTGCCGCCGGTGCCGATCCACTTACTTCCGCCGTCATGTCGGCCATCCTGGTCCTTGAGCCGTTTTTTAAAATAGGCAATGAGTTCATCCGGGGTCAGTTTTTTTAAGGCGTTTTTATCCACGTTCAGGGCATCAGCCATTCTTTTGGGATTTTTCAGCCATTCCTCCAGCATGGCCCGGGCCATCTGGTCGATTTCAAATCCGGCATCCTCGGGCAGGGGTACCCCGTCAAAATGATAGGCAAACACCTGGTCATAAAGATCAAAGTATCGCTCGCTTTTCACCAGCACAGCCCGGGCACAGGTGTAAAAATCGTCCAGGCTGGTGATCAGTCCCTGGTAAAGGGCCTTTTGCAGGATCAGAAAGGATGTGGGGGAAACAGGCACGCCCGCATCCTTTAATGTATAGAAGAACTTGAGAAACATGGATACGTCCTTAGAACCGTTTGCGCCGGCCGGTCATGTTTTTGGCCCGTTCATAGTCCGGGCTTTTTTTGAACAGCACACCTAAAAACGGCATGCTGTCCTTGAGGAGGTCTTGGGCCCTGAAATCGGGATCTGCCTGAAGGGCCCGTATCCAGTTGATCAGTTCCCGGGTGGCCGGCTTTTTCTCTATTCCGTCAATGTCCCTGACCGCATAGAAGGCATTGATGGCGTTTTCTGCCAGTTTTGAATCAATGGCCGGGAAATGGACCTGGATGATTTTGCGCATCATTTTGGGGTCAGGAAACGCAATGTGGTGGAAATTGCACCGCCCGAGAAAGGGATCGGACAAGTCTTTTTTGGCATTGGATGTAATGATGATCACCGGTCTGTTGATGGCGGATATGGTTCTGTCGGTTTCAATGATATCAAACTGCATCTGGTCCAGGACATCGAGCATATCATCCTGGAAATCCGTATCGGCCTTGTCAATTTCATCAATGAGAAGTACGGCCCGCTTTTCTGCGCAGAATGCCTGGCCGATTTTTCCCATCTTTATATATTCGTCAATATTGCTGACATCCCTGGTGGAATCTCCAAACCGGGAATCATTGAGGCGGGTAAGGGTATCGTACTGGTAAAGGGCCTCCACAAGTTTCATGCTGGATTTGACGTTGAGAATAATTAGCTGCATGTCCAGGGTATCGGCAATGGCATGGGCCAGCATGGTTTTGCCCGTACCGGGTTCCCCTTTTAAAAGCAGGGGCATTTCAAGGGTCATGGATATGTTGACAATGGATGCAAGTTCGGGGTCAAGTACATATTTCTGGGCCCCTTGGAACCGTGGGTCTGGATGTTTTGTCATTGAGGCCTCCGTTGTGTCGAATTTGTTGAAAAGACGTAAACTTTAGCCGTTTGGTTAGCAGGCTCAGTTTTTATAGTCAATGGTTAACTATTCTCTCATTAAAATTTTGTACTTTGAGGAAAAACGCAGATGATTTATTACAAAACTGAAACATCAAGATATGTTCGCATGAATCCTTAATGATTGACTTCGTGCAGGTTAAATGCTAATGACCTGATTTGATGAATTTTATGCTAACGCCATGAACAAAACGAGGAGCTTGAATCATGATTGGTGGTATAGGAATGCCGGAGTTGATAATCATTCTGGTAATTATCCTTATTATATTCGGCGCGGGCAAGTTGCCTGAAATCGGTGCCGGTTTAGGAAAAGGCATTAAGAATTTTAAAAAAGCAACCAAAGAGCCCATTGATGACGACAAGGAAAAGGAGCCTGAAAAAATAGATAAAGATTAGTGGTGTCTGTTTGCTGCTGTTTTTAAGTTTTTCCACAGCCAAGCACGCCATGTGCATAGCTGATTATTCATGCCTTTTCAAAGATTCGACATATCATATATCCGTCTGCTGATTTTTAGGCCTCATCTGGCGGTAGTTACAAAAAGGTAATATGCTGCCCTTTGAAACAGACATTACTGTAACAAGTTTTATCCTTTCCGTTGATTTGCAGCGCTCGGCCCCATGTGTGTGTTATAACCTGTTGAAAATAAAAGACTGGCACATCCATTGCACCAGATAGTGAGAGGTGTTTTAGGGTGTTGATCAGGCGATATGAGATGTTTTTGCCGGAAAAAGGACATAATATTAGAAAGCCAAAAATCAAGATATCAAACAGACATGGACAGTCCCGAAACCAAACTATTAATTGAACAGAAACAAGAGTTGGTAGATCAGTACCTCCAGGGGCAAGAAACGAATTTTCTGGAGAAAATGACCACCCGACTTGATGAATACTTTTATAGGGTGTTTGAAAAGAGTATTGCTGCCAGGAAAATGGTTATCTCAGGCAATCCTTTTGCCATTATTGCCCTGGGAGGATACGGAAGGAAGGAGCAATGTATTCATTCAGATATTGATCTGCTCATCCTTTTTGATAAAACCATTCCGCCGGATGTGGAAGCCTTTGTCCAGGAGCTTTTGTATCCCTTATGGGACGCCAGGTTTGAAGTCGGGTATGCTGTCCGGAATATCAACGAGTGTATTAAAATGTCCTTTGAGCGCTTTGATGTCCTGACCACAGTGCTTGATGCCAGGTTTATTTGTGGTGCCTCCCTGATCTATTCCGCATGCATGGAAAAGTTCAGGCAGCAGCTAGCCGCAAAGCACTTGAAGCCCACGCTCAATTATTTGTACGAAAACGGAGAAAAACGCCTGGAGGATTTCGGAGACTCTTCCTATCTGGTTTCCCCTGATTTAAAATCAGGATTTGGCGGCCTTCGGGATTACCACACCCTGCTGTGGTATGCCAAAATTAAATCGAATATCAAGACCCGCCGGGATCTGGAGTATTACGGGTTTCTTTCCCATTTTGAATACGAAAGCCTGGAAGAAGCACTAACCTATATCTGGGATGTGCGCAACCGCCTGCACCATATCAGTCATCGCAAAAACGATACGCTTCATTTTGAACACCAGGCAGAAGTGGCTGGTCTGATGGATTATACGGATATGGCCGGCTTACCCCAAGTGGAGATTTTTCTAGGTGAGCTGCATGAGAAAATGGATTTTCTAAAGCAGATTTACCAGATCACATTCGAAGATATCGTATCCACCTGCGGGGTTAAAAAAGAAGCTGTTGACGCACGGCCCACCAAGACGGATGGCTTGGTTGTAAAAAGACGCCGGCTTTGCTTTGCCAATACGGTTACAATTATCCAGCACCCGGATTTACTGCTTCGCATTTTTCTTGAAAGTGGCCAGACCCGGATACCTCTGTCCATTGAGGCCAGGCGGGTCGCATCGGAATTCCGTCACCTTGTGGATGATGATGTTCGTACGGATCCCGGATGTATTAAAATTTTCAAGCGGATTCTGGGGATGTCTCTGTGGAAATTCAACGTGCTTAATGTCATGCTTTCCACCGGCATCCTGGCGCAGTTTATTCCGGAATTTTCGCCGCTAGTGCACAAAATTCAGTACAATCAGTACCACCTGTTCCCTGTGGATAAGCATTCCATCCGCTGCGTAGAGATCCTCAACGGCTTCAAGGATCCCGGCGACACCATGATGGGAACCCTTTATAATTCCGTGTTCAAGGAGATAAGGAATAAAAATGTTTTGCTTGTGGCAGGCCTTCTCCATGACATCGGTAAAGCCGACCCTGCCAAGGAGCACTCTCGCAGGGGTGCCCGAATAGCCGGACCTGTTGTTGACCGTCTCGGATTCAGCCCCGCGGAAAAAGAAGACATTCTTTTCCTCATTGAAAACCATTTGTTTCTGGCAAAAACCGCCACCCGCCGGGATATTTTTGATGAGGAAACGGCAGTTTACACTGCGCATAAGATAGGAAAAATCCGGTTGTTGCGCATGCTTTTCCTGCTCACAGTGGCAGATTCCAAGGCCACCGGACCCAAGGCCTGGAACGACTGGACGGAAAATTTGATCAAAGACCTGTTTTTTAAAACCATGGGCATCATCAAAACAGGGGAGCTGGCGTCCAAGAAAACCCAGCGTCTTATTGAAAAAAAGAAAAAAGACGTCCTGACCCTGTTGCGCGAGAGCTGGCGGGAAGAAGAGGTTACCCGGCAGTTGTCCGCCATGTCTCGGCGCTACCTGCTTTACGTGCCGCCCCAGAACATCGTGGATCATATTAACCTGTTTAGAAATCTTGGAGACCGGGAATATATCTGGCAGATCACAAAGGAAAATGGGTCAGATATGAGAACCGTCTCCATTTGCGGTAAGGACAAACCCGGGTTTTACTCCAAGCTTGCCGGCGTCTTTTTCCAGAATAATATTGATATTGTCAGCTCCCAGGCCTATTTCCTGGGCGACAGCCATTTTCTGGATATCTTCAATGTTCGTCCGCCCCAGGACCGTCTTTTTGAAAAGGAAAAATGGGAAAAGGCCGGACAGGATTTAAGCAGGGCCCTTGAAGATGACCATTACCTGGATAATGTGCTTGAGAAAATCCCCACTAAAGTGACCATATCCAGCGGCAGCAGGCCAGAACCCAACCAGGTCCGTATAGACAATGAGACATCCAGCTTTTTTACGATTATTGAAGTTTTAACCTATGATTTTCCAGGACTCTTGTTTGCTATTACCAATGCTTTATACAGGTCCGGAATCAACGTCAATGTTGCCATGGTCGCCACCAAGGTGGACCAGGTGATTGACGTTTTTTACGTCCGGAATATTGAAGGGGACCAGAAAATAGAATCAAAAGAGAAATTGAACCAGATAAAAACTGCTATTATTAACCGTCTTCCACAGATACAGTCAAAGGAGGCCATAAATGAAAAAAATTGAGGCAATTATTAAACCCTTTAAGCTAGATGATGTCAAAGAGGCTTTGAGTGAAATCGGCATCTACGGCATGACCGTTACAGAAGTCAATGGATACGGCCGGCAGAAAGGGCACAAGGAAATCTACCGTGGCGCGGAATATGTTGTAGATTTTGTACCAAAAATAAAACTTGATATTGTTGTGACCGACGACCGACTTGACGAAGCCGTGGAAACCATCCGCAATGCGACCAATAGCGGTAAAATCGGTGACGGTAAGATTTTTGTGCTGCCGGTTGAACGGGCCATCCGGGTCAGAACCGGTGAAAGCGGAGATGATGCAATTTAACTGTGTCTGTATATAAATAAGAATTTTTATCCAACTAAGAAATTGGGCAAAAAGGCTATATATGGGCACTAACTGACAGGACGCTTTGCGCCCCATTATAGAAAACCCAAATACAGGGGTAACCCACAATATTTTTTATAGAAAGGGACAAAAATGACACCAAAAGAAGTATTGGCAATGGCAAAAGAAAACGATGTAAAAGTCGTTGATATCCGCTACATGGACTTCATCGGCACCTGGCAACACTTCAGCGTGCCCGTACACGAACTGACAGAAGCTTCTTTTGAAGACGGATTCGGCTTTGACGGTTCTTCCATGAGAGCATGGCAGAACATTGATAACTCTGATATGAACGTAATTCCTGAAGCCGGTACGGCAAAAATTGATCCGTTTTTCAAAGTGCCCACTCTGGCAGTTATCGGTAACATCCATGACCCCATCACCGGCGAAGCCTACTCCAGAGACCCCCGCGGCATCGCCAAGAGAACTGAAGCCTATATTAAGAGCACCGGCATCGGCGACACCATTTTTGTAGGTCCCGAGCCCGAGTTCTTTATCTTCTCCAACATCCGGTACTCATCTGATCCCCATGCTTCCTTTTTTGAAATTGATTCCCGGGAAGCATACTGGAATACCGGTGACGGTTCCGAGCCCAACCTTGGCTACAAAATCAGACCCAAACACGGCTACTTCCCCCTGCCTCCCATGGACACCTATCAGGACATCAGAACAGAGATGATGCTGACCCTGCAGGATCTGGGTATTGACATGGAATGCCAGCATCATGAAGTTGCAACCGCCGGACAGTCTGAGATTGATCTTCGGTTTGACTCCCTTTTGAACATGGGTGACAAGCTTGCCTGGTTCAAATATGTATTGAAAAATGTGGCCGCAAAACACGGACACTGCGTTACTTTTATGCCCAAACCTCTTTTCGGTGACAACGGTACCGGCATGCACACCCACATGAGTTTCTGGAAAGGTGGCGAACCCACATTTGCCGGCAACAGATATGCCGGTCTGTCCGACAACGCCCTGTGGGCCGTCGGCGGCATCATGAAACACATTAAAGCCCTGTGCGCCATCACCAACCCCACCACCAACTCCTACAAACGTCTGGTGCCCGGTTTTGAAGCACCCATCAAAATGGCTTACTCCAGCCGGAACCGCTCTGCAGCCATCCGTATACCTATGTACTCCGGATCACCCAAGGCCAAACGTCTTGAGTTCCGGACCCCTGACCCCAGCAACAACGGCTACATGGCCTTCTCCGCCATCGCCATGGCCATGCTTGACGGTATCCAGAACAAACTTGATCCGGGCGATCCCATGGATAAAAACATCTATGATCTGCCCCCTGAAGAACTGGCTGCTATTCCGTCCGCACCGGGCTGCCTTGAAGAAGCCCTTGACGCCCTTAAAGCAGATAATGAATTCCTGCTCAAGGGTGATGTTTTCACCAAGGACGTTATTGACTACTGGATTGACTACAAAATGGAAAACGAAGTTAAACCGGTTATCAGCCGTCCGCATCCCCATGAGTTCTATCTGTACTTTGATATTTAAAAAACCAGCCTCCTGTTGGGGATTGACCTGACAAACGGGTCCGGGACGCCTTGGCTGTTTCCCGGGCCCGTCTTTTCTCATTTTTTTGCTACATCTATCTGTGACGGGTGCTGGTGCCTGCACTTTTTTTAATGCAATCAAAAACAAAATACGATATATAAACATCAGCAAGACAGGCTCTGGAACAGGAAAAATATCCTGCCTCAAACGATCACAGCAAGGGAGCAGATACCGCAAATATGAAAAATTCCCACCTATCCTTGAAATTTATCCTAAACGTTGTTGTGGCGCTGATCATCAGTTTTTCTGTTAATTTCTGCTATGCTCAGCAGGCTGCTGCGCCGGACGGTTTGGGTCAGGCCAATGAATTTGAGTCCCTTACCCAGCGGCTTGTCCAGGATGGATTTGATCAGGAAAAGACCATTGCCCTGCTTGCCAATAAAATGGTTTGTTTTGATCCCGGGGGCGTTTCTCTGTTTTTTATCCATTCTGAATCCAGTCTTGACTATGACCAGTTTTCTTCTCCGAAATCCATAGCCAATGCCCGAAAGTACGTGGTCACGCATAACGCGAGCCTTGATAAAGCCCAGGAAGAATTTTCGGTGGATAAAACCATCATTACAGCCATCCTTCTGGTGGAAACCCGCCTGGGCACATATCTTGGCAAGCGCACGGTGATAAACACCCTGGCCACCATGGCAGCGCTTACGGATAAAGCGCTTGCCGAGAAGGTCTGGTGTGCCATAACAGATAATAAAAGACCTGAGCGGGCCTTTTTTGATAAAAAAGTGGATCAGAAAAGCAGATGGGGATATGAGGAGCTTAAGGCTCTGATCAGCTATGCCAATCGTGAAGGAATCGACCCCGTGTCCATTACAGGGTCTTACGCCGGAGCCATGGGTATCCCTCAGTTCATGCCCTCCAACGCTCTGACACTGGCGAGGGACGGCAATAAGGACGGGCAGGTGGATTTGTTTGACCACGATGACGCCATTTTTTCTGTAGCCAACTATTTAAAGCACCACGGCTGGAAATCAGGTCTCAGTCGTCAGCGCCAGCACGAAGTCCTGTTCAAGTACAACCATTCCAACTATTATGTAGATGCACTGCTTAAGATTTCAGACAAATTGAAATAAAAGTAACTGCATTACTGATAACAAAAAAGTAAGGCCAATAGCCAATATCAGTTGGCTTATAAAATATCGGGAAAAATTAAATGACGCCCAAAGAAATTCTTTTATATATTCTTCTCATTGTCGGTATCTCCTTTGCCCTGACCATGCTGGCCCTGATAGACCTGCTAAAAAAAGATTTTCCCACACCAAAGGAAAAATTTGTCTGGCACCTTGTGGCCATCGTTCCGGTCATCGGCTGGCTTTTCTATTTTGCCCTGGGAGCCAAAAAGGGTACCCGTAAAAAGTTTGATTCATAGTAAATTCAGAGGGTAAATGGTTTTAGACTCACGGGTACCTATTGGCCCAAGATGCTTTGATCTTGATTTTTATTGACTTTTAAAT
>QKDP01000372.1 GCA_003252055.1 Desulfobacter postgatei
CTGAGGTTCATGGGTGATTGCCGAGGGCCCAGTGAGGATTGTCCTTGAATCCTGTTATGCATTGATTTATAACCGGCTATAACTTAAGGCGTAACTATTAAAAATAATGGATAATCAGCAATGACGACGGCATGTCTAAGAAAAATTTTGCCCAATGTTAAAGATTTCAAAGCGTTCTGGAAAAAACAAGGTCCTTTCCGGTACGCCCTGACAAGCAAGGACTACCCGCCTGTACTGCTGGAACCCGAAGAGTGGATATTTGGCCAGGATAAACAGGACGTTATCAAGGAGTTGATGCAGTTCTCCCGTATGAAGATGTCCTTTGTACCGGCCCCGTTCAACCCGGACAATAACAGCATCCTGCGTCCGGATGATATTTGCGCCTGGAAAATTGTCCATTTTCCGAAAGCCTGGAATGCCATGATATGCGAGGGGTTCCTGCCCGAAGGCCAGCTCACCCGGGCTGTGGTGGATGAGTGCTTGAGACAGGGCCTTGCCGAGGATAGCTCAGGTATTGAACAGGCTTTTTTCAGTCTGCTGGAAAGGCAGCTGGATTGTATGGGCTATGTATGGCTGACGCCCCGGGGGAAGGCAAAAACCGCCTTTATTCATGAATACCTGGAGGAGTGGCGCAGGGATGAGGAAGAGGCCGGGCTATTGTAGTGTTAGTCATCCGTTACCGGGGCGCAGGGCCCACTTGTGCCCTCACCCAGTCCAGAAATGCGTTATTGCCACCAGATACAGCCAACTCAACGATACAGGGACAATCATAGCTATGCATGCCCTTCACCGCCTCCTCCAGTTCAGGCAAACAATCCGCATGCGTTTTTGCAATCATCACCACCTCGCGTTCATCCTGAAGGGCCCCTTCCCATTCATAAATCGAACGTATACCGTCAATGATGTTCACACAGGCGGCCAACCGCCGTTGAACCAGTACTTTTGCTATTCGTGACGCTTCGTCCACATTTCCGGCTGTCATGTAAACAATTCTGACCGCCATCCGTCCCTCCGTTCACTTGTGGGATCTTGAATTAGAACTTTTTTCTTGATTAAAAAAATTCACGGCTGTTTCATATTTTCCGGCCAAAACCGCAGCACCGGCCAGCAATCTGCCGGCGTCAGGGCTATTGATAAGGGCCGCAGACCTTTTTGCATGGTCAAACATCTCTTCAAAGGCCTGTTTTTCAAAGGCATCCAAGGCCATTTTTCTATGCATCTGCGCCTGGGTTTCCATGTTTAACAAAACAGATAAATCGGTTTTACACCTGCGGCAAATGGGTTGCCCCGGGCTTACCAGGGTCATGCAGGCCGGGCATTTCTCCATGCGCTCACCTATTCAAGATAGAAAAGAATATCTTCAATGAGGTTAATAATTTCCTCACTATCTATCTTCGGCAAAAACATCTTCAAGGACATCCCTATCCCTGGTAATAAGAGACTCGAACGTTTCGACCGTTTCAGCCGGAGGGCCTTTTGTTCATCCGAATCATTTATTGTAGTATCCAAAGTGCCTTGGGATTCCCAGGCTTTATCAATCTTACTTTTTGATGCCGACAAATTGTCCTGGGAAATCTCGGAAAAGGCATTTTCGATCACACCGGTAATCTGTTTGCCTGTATTCTTTTCAATGGCGGTTATTTTGAGTATGCCGTTAAAATCCAAGTCCAAACGGAGATGTGCAAAGGCGGAACTTCTCGGCAATGCTTTCATTTCGTCGGATGCCTGCTGCCATTGGCCTTGATCCATCAAGGGAATGCATGCTTTAACAACAGGGGCATCCCGCGGGTTTTTGTCGAGCGTAAGATTGTCTCCTTTTTTTCAAAAGATCATCAAACGTCAAATTTGCAATATAAAGACTGTTTACGACGTTCTAAAAATTAAAGTTTGGCCATGAACACAAAAGGCACACCAGGATTTGACAATTTTGTTTGGTATTGACTTTAGCCGGGGCTTGGGTGTAAAAAAACAGGAATGGATTATAAGGGTATAACCGGCTGTCCAACCGGTAAAAAGCAATATTGTTTTAACTTTTAAAGGAGAAAAGAGGTTATGAGCAAGAAAATTTTAGTCCTCCTGCTGGCTGCAGGAATTGCTGTAATTTTCACTGCCTCCGGAATTCAGGCAGGGACTACAGCAGAAGACGTCATCACAATGAAAAGCAAACTTTTAGATGCAAATCGCAAAAAAGGACCGGATTCAAAAAAACCGTGTAAACTGGTTGAATTCGACCATAAAAAACATTATGACGAGTACAAAATTTCCTGCGGTGACTGCCATCATGACAAAGACGGCAAACCCCTTGCCGATCTTAAAGAAGGCACTGATGTTCAAATTCAAAAATGTGAAGACTGCCACACCCATGTAAAACCTGGCGACAAAACCTTCCAGGGCAAATATAAGCAAAAACCCGTTGACATCAAGCACCTTGAATCAGCCATCCATGAAAACTGCATTGGCTGTCACAAGGAAAAAGGCTTGAAAGTCGGCACCAAATGCGG
>QKDP01000082.1 GCA_003252055.1 Desulfobacter postgatei
GGAGTTCTGCGGGCGCGGTGTCGGCAACAAGTTTTGATAACAATCCTTGCGTGAATGCCATGTGTAGACCCCAGAAACCCGCCCCAACAAATGTAAGCCAGGGTGACTCAGCTATCGCCAACACGACATCAGCAACGACAAGCATCCCAAGCCCGAAAATCAGAAGAATTCGTGCTGAAAGCCGGTCAGCTGCGGCCCCTGCCGGATATGCAAACAGGGAATAAACAATATTAACAACAATCATGGTTAAGGGAACATAGCCAATGGCAAGCCCGACATCCTGGGCACGAAGAATTAGAAACGCCTCGCTGAATCGAGACAGGGTGAAGACAGCGCCTATGACGACGACAATCCAGTATCGTTTAGGCAGGTGCTTGACATTTGTCAATGTCAGACGATTTTTGAATTCAACATCATGTTCCGGGGACTCTGGTTCGCGCACCCCGACGATCAGCAGAAATACCGCCATAAACGCCGGCAGGACTGAAACCCACAAAACGCTTCTGATGTTATTTGCAAAAAGGATCATGAATATGACAGCCAGGAGCGGTCCGATAAAGGCCCCGACCGAATCGAGTGATTGACGTAACCCGTACGCTGCGCCCCTAAGTTCCAACGGTGCAATATCACCCACCATCGCATCACGTGGCGCACCCCGAATGCCTTTTCCGATACGATCGACAAATCGTGCGCCGAACACCCATCCAATGGTTGTTGCTATTGGAAATATAAGTTTGGTAATGGCTGCCAATGCGTATCCGACCACAGCAAAAAGCTTGCGCTTTCCACAGTAGTCACTGGCCGCTCCGGAGAATAATTTCGTGAACGCAGCGGCTCCCTCTGCAAAGCCTTCGACAATGCCGATGGTAACCATGGATGTACCCAGCACCGTAGCCATGAATACAGGTAAAAGACTGTGAACCAATTCGGATGAGATGTCCATAAACATGGAGACAAATCCAAGCCGCCAAATACCTACAGGCAACCGGCGATACGCAGTTATTTGAGAAGATAATGATTCTTGGTTATTTCGTTGTCTTAAGGTCATTTATTCTGAAATAATATCCATATTCTTATCATATAACGATGTTTCAACATCCAGTAACCCCAGGATCGTATGAAAAAGATTATCATGGGAAAAAGGAAGTTCCGACTTGTTCCGCAACGCCTTCTTATCTATCTTAAACCCCTCATCAAGCCAGATCATTGCCCCGATATGTGTCTGCTCATCAGGCGCTATGGCAAACGGCAGTCCGTGCAGATAGACCCCATTCTCGCCCAGGGATTCACCATGGTCACTCATATACACCATGGCGGTCTCAAACCTGTTGGTGTTATTTTTCAGAAACGCAATAACCTGGGTCAGAAAATAATCGGTGTACAGGACCGCATTGTCATAGGCATTATTGATCTCTTCTTTTGTACACTCGTCAAACTGGTTCGTCCGGCATACCGGCGTAAACCGTTCATAATCGGCCGGATACCTCTTATAGTAAGCTGGACCGTGGTTACCCATCTGGTGCAGAACGATAATGATATTGCCTTTCGGCCGGGCGTCTATGTACTGCTGCAGGCCGACCAGCATACCCACGTCCCGGCACTCACCGTCACAGATCGGATTGTTATCGGGTCGACGGTAATCCTGATGTTCCACCCTGAGCGCCACCCCCTTTGAATCCGAATTATTCTCACGCCATAACACATGAACCCCGGCATGTTTTAACACATCAAGAAGGTTTTCGTTGGATTCTCCTTTGCGGCTGCTGAAGCCTTTACGAGGAAAAACGGAGAACATGCAGGGGACCGAATAGGATGTAGATGTGCCGCATGAGTACACCTGTGAAAACGAAACAACATCCTCCTGCTCAAGAAGGGGCGTCGTCTCCCGGGCATAACCGTTGAGTGACAGCCTGTCTGCGCGGACCGCCTCACCGACCACAAGGATGACCAATCTCCGATCAATATCTGTTGCGGGGATATGGGCGTCCATGCCGAGGGCTTGGACAACAACCTTTGAATTGTTGAAGGTTTTGCTGATATATTTGCCCAATGAATAAATATAGTAAGTCGGATTTGTATAGTAGCGCAACGGTTTATGCTCTCTGAAAAAAGAAGTATAAAATTTGCTGAAAAGAAGCACCATGCCAAAAACAAACAGGACTGAGATGGCAATGCTCGCAAATTTTGTTATCATCGTCCGCTTCCAGGAGACCGGTTGAATTTTAACTCGCCAGATAAAAACGGCAGGCAACACACCGAACAAAAAGAAATAACATGCCAGCTTAAGGTTTAAAAGATCTCTAACCTCATTGATATCGGTTTGCACCAGATTTCGAATCATAACGTCGTCGATAACCACATTGTAATTGTTCATGAAATAGCTGGTCAGCGATGATATCAGAAGCAGTAAAATCAACACTGGCTTTATTGTATGCTTGGAACTGACCAAACTCAGTAACAATATGATGACGCTGGTGAGCCCTATCGCCAGGGAAATCAGAAAGCCGATATTTTTTTGGGAAACCGGGTAAACCTCAATGACATGCGAAAAAAATGCAAGGTTATCAAAAAAAACAAAAAAAAAGGCCGTTAACAGAATGATTTTAGTCTGGCTGACTTTCATTTATGATCCTTGATTGCTGAGTTTAATTTGGTTTGTTCAAACCACTAATTATCAGGTCAAAAGGTTTTTTTACGTCAATATTGAAGTGAAAATCAAGATATTTGTCCAATACACTTCCCATCGTTGTATAAAAATTTGATGTAACGAGGGAGGGGGTTTTCTACCACATTTATTATACGCGCACCATCTTGGCCATTTGCGACTTCCCTGACAGATTCATAAAGAACCAGCTTCATGATTTCTTCACATTTAATATATATACTGACGTGAAAGCCCCAAAAAAGACATGCACCATCAGCCTGATGCGACCGTTGAAACGATATATGGCTGACACGGCGGATATATCCGGTTACAACCATTAAATTTGAAGGATCTGACATGATTGACATAGAAAACCTTCGGTTGACCATTAAAGGGAAAGAGATTCTCAAGGGAATACATCTGCACCTTAAGCCGGGAGATATTTATGCTCTGCTGGGGCCGAACGGCGCAGGCAAATCCACAACGATATCCGCCCTGTTGGGGCTACTCCCCCGCGAAAGCGGGCAGGTTTGTGTACTGAATGCAGATCCGGCCCGGGACGCTGTTTCCATACGGGGATCCGTGGGTGTAATGCCTGAAAAAGCCGGATTCTATGACTGGATGACTGCTATAGACTATCTGACATGGTACGGACGTCTTTACAATGTCCGGCCAACCGCCCTATATCTGGACAGATTGATGGAAAGAGTGGGGCTGGGTCTGGAGGCCCACCGCCCCATCGGCACCTATTCCCGCGGCATGAAGCAGCGCCTGGCTGTGGCCCGGGCCTTGCTTCCCGAACCCAAACTTTTGATTCTTGACGAACCCACCAACGGACTTGACCCCAAAGGTCGGATTGAGATTCACGACATTTTGCTGGAATTTGCTGCAGACGGCAAGTCCGGCGTGTTGTTGAGCACGCACCTCCTGGACGATGTGGCTCGCCTGTGCAACCGGATCGGGATTATCGACCAGGGTCGCACCCGGCTGGAAGGTACCATTGCCGAGCTTCTCGCCGAGCAGGAGAACGTCCGGCAATACAGACTTTACTTGGAGACCGCACCTGATACCGCCGGACTTCCCGACGGGGTCAAAGTGCTCGGCCATGGGGACGGATGGTGGCAGATTCAAACCCCGGCCAGCCCGTCCGGGGGCATATCAGCCCTCTGGGCAGAGTTGTGGCGGCTCGGCTGGAAAATTATGGAAATCCGTTCTGAAACCTCCGGACTTCAGGATCTTTACATGCGCCATACCGGCCAAGACAGGCCCTAGGCGCAGGAGGTGGAATCATGAATGCAAAATGGTGCATTGCCCGCAAGGAGATTGCCCAAATGGCATACAGCCAGAGGGGCCTTATGGGGTTGCTGATTTTCAGCGGCCTGCTGTCGGCTTTCAGCCTGCTGCTGATAAGCAATATGGAACTAAGCCTCCTGGATAACGCCCAGGTGGTCTATATGACGGCCGGGACTATTCTGGCCGCAGGAGCGCTGCTGGCCGTCATGCAGGGCAGCGATGCCTTTGCCGGGGAAAAAGAGCGCGGCACCCTGCTTCCCTTGCTTTGCGCGCCTCTGCCGCCCGGCACCCTGCATGCCGGCAAGGCCATGGGCATGCTGGCCTCCTGGGGGCTTATGTACCTGGTCGCCGTCCCCTATCTCTGGGCCGTGGGTGCAGACGGCCAGAACCTTGGTACGGCCTTGTTCTATCTTGCGCTTTTCGGCACCCCGGTGGTGCTTGGATTCGGTTATCTGGCCATGGCCCTGTCTGCTAAAACCGGCAGCGTGATGGCTTCTCTTTTCAGTATGTTGACCATTTTGATGCTGGCCGCAAGCCCTCTGGTCATTGGCCCGGGCCTGCGCGGCACGATTGTCGGGCAGCTTATGGATGCGGTTAACCCGTTTGCCGGAGCGCTCAACACCTTTGACAGCGTTATCATTGACAGTGATCCGTTTTCGATCCAGACTTCACGGCTGATCCTGGTCCTTATATGGCTCGTGCTCAGCCGGTTTATAGCCCGGCGTTACGCCGGCAGCCCTGATTTTCAATAGGGGGAAATCAAAATGAAAAAATGGAACATGTTATGGAGGGGAATTCTCCTGGTATTTCTGTTGACTTCCGTTTCTAAGGCGGCTGAAGCCCCGATCTCTTTGGATCTCAAACCGGCCGGGGGAAATCCGGCTTCGCCGGTGATGGGTGACCATCTTCAGTTCAGAAGCACCCTGGTCAATACAGGGTCATCCCCCATTGAGGGTCTTGTGGCCTGGATCAGCCTTGTGGAGATTGATCCGGGCCATGAACAGCCCGTGGACCTGGAAGACTGGAGCGCCCATAAGGCGGTCACTGGTGCCCGCCTTAAACCTGGAGAATCTCTTCAGACCGATTGGCCCATGCGGTTGATCAAGGGGGGAGATTATCGGGTGGTGGTCAGTGTCACCGACCGCGGTGGCCGTGAGGTGTTTACCAGCCCCACCGTCCAATTCCATGTCCGGCAGAAGGCGGTCCTTCAAGCCGGTAGGGTTATTCCGGTGGCTATTGGAATCCCTTTGTTGCTTATGGGGCTGATATTTTTTAATAAGACAAAACGCGGTTTCAGAAGGAGGAAGTGGTAAAATGTTTCATCAATTCGTTGTTTGGCTGTCAAATACCGTTGGTCAGTGGGGTTATTCCGGCATTGTCATGCTCATGGCCTTGGAATCCTCATTCTTCCCATTTCCCAGCGAGGTGGTGATCCCACCGGCCGCATATCTTGCGGCCGGTGGAAAAATGAATATTGGAATGGTCATTTTTTGCGGGATAGTGGGTAGCCTGATAGGAGCTATGTTCAATTATTGGATTGCCCTCACTTTTGGAAGACCGTTTTTTGAAAAATATGGGCGGTACCTGCTGATCAGCCACCATTCCCTGGAAAAGTCCGACCGCTTTTTTGAGCGCCATGGGCACATCAGCACCTTTATCGGCCGGATGTTGCCCGGCATCCGTCAATATATTTCATTGCCGGCAGGCTTGGCTCGGATGAGCGTCTACACCTTTTGCGTGGCAACGGCCCTGGGCGCAGGATTGTGGGTAGCGGTGCTGGCCGGTTTGGGGTATTGGTTTGGCCGCAACGAACAGGTTGTGCTTCAAAATCTGCACTGGGTGACATGGATCCTGGTAACCGGGTGCGGCGTTATCGTGTTTTTATACTGGCGTAGATGGCGAAGCGCTTCCAGACGCAGTGGATATCTGAGTAAATAATGAGAACTGATATATCGCTCAAACGAATACCTATCAGGGTCCCGGGTTATCTTATTCTCGTTTTCAATTAAGGGACTCGGCAAAATTTAGCATTTATTTTTGCCGAGTCCCTAACCTAATTGGCAAGAGTCAACTGGTATGAACTTGAATTCCAGCAGCAAGGTTTCTTTACAATCGGTCACTTTGTTGATATGAAAAAAGTAAAAGTACCCTCCGTAGAAATAATAACTTTTTGAATTACTTTCATAATTTGTTGTGGGTTTGAGCCTGGATGTCGATAGACCAGATCAGCCCATGGCTGTTAGTCCAGAGATGCAATTGTTATTCAAAACATGATAAATAATTTTTTTAATTTCATATTACCGTCAATTGAGCACATCCATTTTGCCGGCTATTGGGTCGCATTTTTTGCTGCTCTTCTTGAAACAATTGTGGGTATCGGTCTTATCCTGCCCGGTTCAACCATTATTCTTTTTCTCGGTGCACTTTCTTCACGCGGCTATTTTGATACGGGGGATCTCATCTGGTTTGCCGTCTTTGGCGCTGTTTTGGGTGACAACATTAATTATGGGGAAAAGATATGGGGCTAAATGGATCGAAAAAGGGTTCTGGTTCCTCAAGTCCAACCATATAAAGAAAACAAGAAATTTTATGGACGCCCATGGCGCCAAGAGCGTTTTTATTGGTCGATTTGTTCCAAGCGCCAAAGAGATTATTCCATTTATTGCCGGCAGCGTAAAAATGAACAAAAAAACATTTATGTTCTGGAATATTCTTGGTGGTATCGGATGGGGATTTGAATGGGTTTTTGCCGGATATATCTTTGCACAATCTCTTAATCTTGCTCAATTATGGTTGTCTCGCGCGGGTTTATTTTTTGCGTTTCTCGTGATAACTGCCGTCATTTTATATTTTTTCAAATGGCTGATTATCAAGAAAGGAAAACAATTATGGCTGATCTGTGCTTCCCTTTGGCAGTCAATCACGGCGGCAGTGATTGACAATGCCCATGTGGCTCAATGGATAAGAAAACATCCGCGTATTATCTCATTTTTGAAAGCGCGGCTCGATACAAAACAGTTCTCAGGTCTGCCCCTATCCTTATTTACCATGGCTTTTGTCTATGCTTTGGCGCTGTTTGCCGGAATAGTAGAGGACCTGATCACCTTCGATCCCATTATTGCAGCCGATATCCGTATAGCAAACCTTGCTGCCGCCTTTCGGACCGACACGCTAACGAATATTGTCACCTGGATAACCCTGCTCGGCAAAAGTCAGGTAATCCTGGGATTTATTGCCATCTTGGTTATCCTTCTGTGGCTTTGGCGTCTGAACGCTTACATTATTTCACTTTTTATCTCTGTTTGCGGAAGTGAGATCCTTACCTACTTGGGAAAGCTAGCATTTCATCGCCCCCGGCCCGCATTGGCGGTTTATGTGGAGCATTCTTACTCCTTTCCAAGCGGGCATGCGACGATTGCCGTCGCTTTCTATGGCTTTTTAGGCTATCTATTCATGCACTTTGTCCAGAGCTGGAATAAAAAAGTCAATATCCTGTTCGCAGCAATTCTCATAATTATAGCGATCGGATTCAGCCGCGTATACCTTGGGGAACATTATATAAGCGATGTATGGAGCGGTTACCTTGTCGGATCCATGTGGCTGATTATTGCCGTCTCTTTTTCAGAATGGCTCCGTCATAAAAAAAAGGGGGACCCATCTATTGTCCCTGCTCGTGGCGCCCGCCCGATTTCTTTTCTTCTTGTCCTCATTGCAATCGCATTTTATACCGGTTTCTCAATAACGTACCACCCTCCAACAGCACCCGTTCCAATAAGGAACATTGCCGTTGTCTCCCAAGGCACTGATGTATTCACCAATGAGCAAAGAAAATATACCGAGACGCTGATCGGTGATAAGCAAGAGCCCATAAACATTATTTTCTTTGCCGGGAATGACCGGCAACTGGTCGAAGCACTTCAGGCGGGCGGATGGATTTTAACTGATAGGGCCAATCTCCCGTCATTCACCAAGGCGGTTAAAGCGTTATTGTTAAAAATACCTTACCCGTCCGCACCGATGTCGCCCTCTTTCTGGAATGCCAGGATGCAGGATATGAGTTTTGCAAAAATACCCGGGGTAAATTGGGTCAAAAAGGCACATCATCTTCAAATATGGCGTACAGATCTTTCATTGAAAAACGGGAATACTATTTATGTCGGCTCGGTTAATGCCAATGATGGGTTTACGTGGGGGATTATTCCAAAGATATCCCCTGATCTGGACACGGAACGAGAGTTGCTGCGTCAAGACCTTGATCAAACAGGGAAAATAGAAAGCTGCCTGAAGGTGCAACTCGTAAAACCGCTAATTGGGAACACCTTGACAGGCGATCCATTTTTTACCGACGGTAATGCTTATGCAATTGGGCTGCATTAAATTTGGATATTATTTATGAGAATAAAAAAAATAATTTATCTGTTTTTCATAACCGCGATTATTTCAGCGGTGTTCTATGCGGCTCACAGATTTTTGCAGGATTACAGTGTACATCAAATAATTAACGAGTTGAACAGCATATCTTTGCAAAAAGAGATCATGGCTTTCCTGCTGTCAGCCGTGAGCTATATTTTCCTTACTGTATATGATTTTCTGGGACTTAAATATCTGGGCCGGAAGCTTGCCCCGATGTATGTCATGACCACTTCATTTATCAGCTATGCCTTCAGCAATTCGATAGGGCTTTCGATACTGGCCTCAAGCTCGCTCCGTTACAGATATTATTCCTATTATGGACTCACCTTTGGTGAAATAACTAAAATAATCCTTTTCACCACGATGACACTGTGGGCAGGGATATTGTCTGTGGGTGGCTTTGCGTTTTGTTTCGGGCCGGGTGTAACCCTTCCCGGAAATTTACTCGGCTATGTGAGCACACGGTATATTGGTGCTGTTTTTCTGGCGGCAGTTTTTTTATATCTGGTCATCCTTGCTTTGAGGCATAACAAGCCGATTGGTTTTTATGGCCGTGTGCTGGAATTGCCGAAGCTTAGTATAGGCGTATTGCAGATACTGGTTGGCGGTGCAGACTGGATACTTGCAGGTACCGTGCTGTATGTACTTTTGCCGGACCAGGTTCATATCGCATTTCTTTCTTTTATAGGGATCTATCTTATGGCCCAGACCATAGGATTGATGAGCCACGTGCCTGGTGGCGCAGTTGTTTTCGAAGGCGTGTTGCTGTCGTTCTTTCCTAAAGCGGTTATTCCTCAGATAATCGGCTCCCTGCTGGTCTACAGGGTTGCCTACTATATATTTCCACTTTTGACGGCTACCTTTGTTATCGGTCTGTCTGAATATTACCGGAGCAGGGAAAAAGTCAGCAGGTATTACAGCGTTATTAATAAGATTTATGTGGCGGCCATTCCGAATCTGCTGTTTATCATTGTCTTTTTATGCGGTTCATACATGTTCATAAAGGGCGCGTTGCCTATTAATCCGGTGCGATTTCCCCTCGTTCGGGAAATATTCCCATTACCCCTGGTTGAGTCATCCCACTTTCTGGAAAGTCTTATCGGACTGTGTCTGATCATTATATCCCGCGGTCTGAAGATGCGTGTGGACTTTGCCTTTCAACTGACGGTCATCCTGCTGGCAGCGGGGACTGTATTTGGCATTATAAAGGGTGCGGAATACGAGACTGCGATGTTTTCAATTGCAATTATCCTTTCACTGCTCCCGGTCCGGAGCCTATTCAGCAGAAAGAGTTCATTCTTCACCGGTGTAATGACAAAGGAGTGGCTGTTCAGCATTGTTGTGATCCTGTGTGTGTTTATATGGGTGGGCTTCTTCTCTTATAAACATGTGGAATACCGCGACAGTCTGTGGTGGACATTTACATTTAACGATCATGCACCCAGATTTCTACGTGCCCTTGTGGGAGCGGTGGCAGTGGTGATTGCCCTTATTCTGTATACATTTATGCAGCCTTCTAAAAGAATGGCAGACGACAATGAAGATACGGAACATATAGTTGGCAGAATAGTGCCTGCCAACGCTGAATCATATGCGTATCTGGCCTACCTGCCTGATAAAAAATATCTGTTCAGCGAATCTGGGAATGCGTTCATCATGTATGGCGTTTCCGGGCGCAGCTTTATCAGTATGGGTGACCCGGTAAGTACAGATGATAATGCGGAGACCTTCGGCGGCCTGATAGGCGATTTCCGCAGGCAGGCTGCCCAGCACGGGTGCAATTCAGCATTTTACGAAATAGGGGCAAAGTATATCCCCCATTATATCGATTCCGGGTATAAGATTTTCAAAATAGGGGAAGAGGCAAAGGTCAATCTGAGCACCTTCACCCTGAGCGGAGGTCACTGGAGCGGCACACGGAACACCATAAAAAAAATCGAGCGGAATAACTGTGAGATGCGGATCATTCCTGACGATAAGCTTGCCGATGTGATGCCTGATCTGAAAAGGATATCAGATCAGTGGCTGAAGAGTAAAAACACCAGAGAAAAAAAGTTTTCATTGGGACGTTTTGACGAAAATTACTTGGCAAAGACAAGGATAGCCGCAGTCTTCTGTGGTGAGAAACCCATGGCATTCGCGAATCTGTGGATGACAAACAATAAAAATGAGATGTCTGTGGACCTTATGCGGTACAGTAGTGACGCACCTTCCGGTGTTATGGAATATCTGTTTGTCAAACTTATGCTGATGGGACAACAAGAGGGGTTCCGTTATTTTAATCTGGGGATGGCACCACTGTCCGGCATCAATGCGACCCCCTATTCGCCTCTATGGAACAAGGTTGCAGGTATTATATACAAGCATGCAGAGACATTTTATAACTTTAAAGGACTAAGAAGCTATAAGGATAAATTTCGCCCCGAGTGGGAACCTAAATATATAGCTGTACACGGATTCTTGGCGCTGTCTAAGACCCTAACCAATGTGACATCACTCATAAGCGGCAGCGCGGCCGGCATATTCATTAAATAGTCGATTGATCACTCTTTTCGGGGAAATTTATTTCACACAATTTCGGCCGGAAGCTTTGGCCTGGTAAAGAAGTTTATCTGCTATTATGGTTGAACTACTGCTCCGTTGCAGATATTATTGAAAAATGCTTTTTAAGGTTGAAAAATACAGGATACAGATTTCCCGGGTGGCGGCTGTTATTGTTTTTTTCTTTATTGTTGCCAGCAAAAGTCGCTGGGAGGCAGAAAATGAAAATTTCACCTTTATATTATTTGTCATTGGTATTGCTTTGGTTGGGATAGCCTCTTTAGGGCGAATGTGGTGTTCTCTTTACATCGCCGGGTACAAAGATGAACAATTGATTACCAAAGGTCCATACTCACTATGCAGAAATCCCCTTTACTTTTTCAGCATGGTCGGGGTTCTTGGGATCGGTTTTTGTACCGAAATCTTAACTTTCCCTATTCTCGTCATCATATTATTCTCATGCTATTATCCTTTTGTGATAAAAAGCGAAGAAAAAAGACTCCTGGCGATTTTTGGATCTGAGTTTGAAAAATACACTCAGAAAATACCGGCGTTTTTTCCAAATAATTCAACCTTTGAAGAGCCTGAAACCTATGTAGTTAATTGTAGTTAATCCATTGGTTTATCGGATTCATATTTTCAGTGCACTGTGGTTTGTATGGATTGTGGGAATTCTTGAAGTCATAGAAGGCCTGAGGGAAATTGGGCTTTTTAAGGCACTATGGAGAGTTCATTGATTCCAGTCAATTCAATCCGAAAATAAAATAACAGGAGATAGGGTGCCCGGTTGGTGTTGAGCCTGTGCCGATCAGCTATTTCTCGGAAGGCAGACGGTTGTTTGTATCATCTGATCCGGCCCGTTGGAAATATCAATCCTGCCATTATGAAGATTTACGATTTTTTGAGCAATAGCCAATCCCAACCCAGATCCCCCAAGAGCCTGGGATCTGGACTTCTCAACACGGTAAAATTGTTCAAACAAGCGAGAAATGTCTTGTTCTGGAATTTCAAAACCTGAATTCAAGATTTCAATACAAACCTCTGTCTTTGATCTCTCTAACCTTATTTTTATTATTCCCTCTGCAGGCAGGTTATACCGGATGGCATTGTCAATTAGATTGACGAAAAGGCGGAACAGTTTTTCCGGATCGCCGATAACAGGACAAGGGTGATTCATCTGGTTTTGGATGCAGATCTGTTTTTCGGCAATCACATCAGCATAATCGTCAAGAACCCTTTCAACCAATGCGGCCAAGTCCACCTGATCTATGTATAAAATATCCTGCTGTTCCAACCTTGAAAGATCCAGCAAATTTTTAACCAAATGGCTCATACGGCGGCTTGTTTCAAGTTGCTTCACCAGGCTCTCTTCAGCCAATGGCGACAACTCTTCACTCATCAACATATCTTCCTGGGCCAGCATCAGGAGGGTAACAGGACTCTTTAGTTCATGGGAAGCATTGCCAATAAATTCTTTCTGGCGATTAAAAGAATGCTGAATTCTGTCAAACATCTTATTTAAGGCAACAGACAGTTCATAAAGCTCATCCCTGGTTTTACCTAAGGGAATTCTTTTATCCAGGGATTTTTCACTTATTTCTTTGGATTGATTTATGATTTTTGAAATCGGTCTTAGGATTCGGCCTGCCAGGGCATAGCTCAAAATAAAAATGCCCAGTGCACAAAGGCAAAGGCTGACCCCTATATCAATGCCAAGATCAATTAATTCTTCCTCAAGATCTTCAATGGGCTTTGCGATACGGATCTCTATGGAATGCCCTCTTACCTGCTCACAGACGACTATTACCCTGAATAGCACGTCATCCTTGCTGTCCTGTTTTAACCAGATTTTGGACCTTGGGATGTGTTTTTCGATAAGGTATCTGGGTTTCTCATTTGGAATGAGAAGATTTGCATATTCGGTTAGTTTGGATTGGTAAAGTATCTGTCCCTGATCATCTTTAACCATGATCCAGTAGTGGTCCGGATCATAGGGCATACCGTTCAAGTTCAATTTCTCCAGGGAACTTCTGGCATCCCTTATTCTTTCTGCCAAGGTTGTTGCCATATGCTGGATTTCTTTGTCAATCAGCTTAAAAGGCTCTTCGGTCAGCTCCCAAAAAATAATGGATGAGAATACAATGGTGGATAAAAGAGCTGCACCGGAAATCCAGAGCGTTATTTTTTTACGGATTTTCATACCTACTCATTGATGATAAACCCGATGCCCCGGATGGTTTTAATGATGGGAGTATTTCCATGGGGCGTCAGTTTTTTCCTCAAATTTTTGATATGCACGTCTACATAATTGGACATTGAAAAAGGATCGAACTCCTCGCCCCATATATGCTCTGCCAGATTGAACCGTGATACGGCACTGCCCTTATTGTGCAAGAGAAATTCAAGAATTGAAAATTCTTTAGTTGTCAGATGAACCTCCTCCCCATTCAGAAAGACTTGTCGTTTGGCAGTATCCAGACAGACCGCCCCGGCTTCAAGCATAGGAGTCCGATTTCCTTTCCTTCTCAGCATGGCTCTAATTCGAGCCATGAGTTCGGCCATGGAAAAGGGTTTGGCCAGGTAGTCGTCTGCGCCATGATCCAGCCCCTTGACCTTGTCCTGGACATCACTTCTTGCGGTCAGCATGAGAATGGGCATGTCCATCCCTGCGTTACGGACCTCTTTGAGTACACTCAGCCCATCCATCCGGGGAAGCATGATATCCAGGAGAATAAGGTCATAGGGGACATTAAATATCTTGTCTAAGGCCTTCTCTCCGTTTTCAGCTGTTTCCACGCCATATCGCTTTCTTTTCAACGCTGTTTTCAATTGGTCCAGCAATCCGATGTCATCGTCAACAATCAATATATTCATATCCGTATTTCCATTTGAAATATTGCGCCGTTAACCCAAGTTTTCGATAGTGATGCTGGATTGATTGTGGTTTCAATAAGTTACGATTTTTAAATGGTGCTTTATGGCACTACATTTGTTTATTTTAACCATAAGTTATTGAAAATAAGTTATTTTTGCTTACACCAAATTTT
>QKDP01000086.1 GCA_003252055.1 Desulfobacter postgatei
ATTGAAAAAAAAATTCCCGTATGCGGCGGACTTGGCGGGGGCAGTTCCAATGCCGCCTGTGTGCTGCGGGCCTTGAATGAAACCAGCGAAACACCGTTGTCCACAGATGAACTGATGCGTTTAGGCCTGACCCTGGGGGCAGATGTTCCTTTTTTTATTTCCGGAGCGCCGGCGTTTGCCTCCGGCGTAGGGGAAAAACTTGTGCCCTGCAGGCAGATGCCGAACCTGTCGGTGATTATTGTAAATCCGGGTGTGCCTGCCTCAACAGCAAATGTTTTCAGAAAGTTAGAATTTGGATTGACATTCACCCCTTCCTATATTATAAATACGAGCTCGAATGCGTTGCCATTCGGGGAAAAGCTTGATGGCAGGGAAATTTTGCATAACGATCTTGAAAGACCGGCATGCAGTTTATACCCTGAGATCGGTACTGCAAAAAAAGAGATGGCGTTGTTGCTGCAAAGAAATGTGTATATGTCTGGAAGCGGCTCCTCTCTTTTTGCCCTTTACTCGGACCATGAAGTGGCCGAAAGGGACTATGAACGGCTTTTGCAGGCACGGTCGGAAAAGATGAAGTTCGTTTTTCTTTCCAGGATTGGGCTTTTGGATGGCTGATGGAAAAAAAGTTTTGGGGCGTCGTCAAGCGGTAAGACACAGGGTTTTGATCCCTGCATTCAGAGGTTCGAATCCTCTCGCCCCAGCCAAAATTTTAAAAGGCCAGGAATGGTTAGAAAACAAAGAGGTTTATTATGAACGGCCTGTCAATTTTTGCCGGAAACTCCAATGTCCCCCTTGCGGAAAGAATATCAGAATATCTGGCCAAACCTCTGGGGCGATTGAAGGTCAACCGGTTCAGTGACGGGGAAACCCAGGTCGAGATTCATGAGAATGTACGTCGGCGGGAAGTTTACGTCATTCAATCCACATGCAAGCCTGTGAACGACAATCTGGTGGAACTTCTGCTGCTTATCGACGCCTTCAGGCGCTCCTCTGCTGCCCGTGTGACCGCTGTCATTCCCTATTTCGGCTATGCCCGCCAGGACAAGAAGGTTGCTCCCAGGGTGCCCATCAGTGCCAAGGTGGTTGCCGCACTGCTTGAAAGAACCGGTGTTGACCGGGTCATCACCATGGACCTGCATGCCGGGCAGATTCAGGGCTTTTTCAATGTGCCCGTGGATAATCTTTATGCAGCCCCCATTATAATAGACGATATAAAAACCCGTTTCAGTGATGATATCATTGTCGTTTCTCCGGACGCAGGCGGTGTAGAGCGGGCCAGGGCCTATGCCAAACGGTTGGATGCCGGCCTTGCCATCGTGGATAAACGCCGCAGTGCACCCAATCAGGCCAAAGCCATGGCCATCATCGGAGATGTGAAGGGCAAAATTGCCCTGGTTATTGACGACATGGTGGACACTGCCGGGACCCTGACCGAGGCTGCCGGCGTTATCAGGGAAAAGGGTGCCAGGGAAGTGCATGCCTATTGCACGCATCCGGTCTTGTCAGGGCCGGCCATTGACAGAATAACACAATCATCGTTGAACTCCCTTGTTGCAACGGATACCGTCCCCTTGTCGGAGGAGGCCCGTTCCTGTGGCAAGATAAAGACGCTTTCCATTGCAAAACTTGTCGGAGAGGCCATTATGCGCAGCTACAGGGGAGATTCTGTAAATTCTTTATTTGTATAAAAAGGTATATTTGATCAATCTGCCTTTTGCGTGAAAGGGCGGGTACGAAAGGTTTAAGCATGGAACTTATAGAATTAAGTGTCGCAAAAAGAGAGGGCACCGGCAAGGGTCCTGCCAGAAGATTACGGGCAGAGAATGCCATTCCGGGCATTGTTTATGGCGCAAAAACCGAGCCTGTAAAAGTATCGATTGATGTTCACTCCTTTGATAAAGTGATCAGGGAAAACGGTACCACGGGTCTTTTTTTTGATTTGAACATCCAGGGCGAGGCCAGCAAAATGGTTATGCTCAAGGAGATCCAGATGGATCCCTTTGGCCTGCGCTACATGCATATTGATTTTCATGAAATTGATATGGACGCAAAAGTGTCCATTGTCGTTCCGGTTGAAACCGAAGGTGTCAGCGCCGGTGTCAAGGAAGGTGGTATGCTCCAGATTATCCGTCGTGATCTTGAAGTAATTTGCAAACCCAAAGATACCCCTGAAAGTGTTAAGCTTGATATTTCAGCACTGGAGATCGGGGATTCCATCCATGTGGCAGATATTGACTTGGGTGCCGAAATTGAGATTCCTTTTGATACCAATTTTACCGTAGTCACCATTGTTCCGCCTGAGAGTGGCTCAGATGAAGGCGAAGGTGAAGAAGAAGCTGCAGTTGCTGAAGAAGCTGCTGCTGAATAGATACAACGCCTTTTTTACGTTGCCGTTTTATTCTTTTTTGTTTTAAGGCGTTTTTAGTTTTAGATTGTTGTAACGTCATGGTTGACTCAAAACGATTATTAGCGGGTCTGGGAAATCCTGGAGATCAGTATTCCCAGACCCGTCATAATATTGGCTTTGATGTAGTTGATGCCTTGGCGCATCGGGCCGGGTGCCGTGTGAACAAGGAAAAGTTCAATGCCGCTTACACCGGTGCGCGTATGGGGCTCCAGGATATCCTTCTGGTCAAGCCCCTTTCCTATATGAACAGAAGCGGTATTCCCATCCAGAAGCTGGCAGCCTATTTCAAAATCGGTATAGAGGATATCATTGTGGTCCATGATGACATAGACCTTGCCTTTGGAAAGATAAAGATTGTGCAGGGCAGGGGGCATGGCGGCCATAACGGCATCCGTTCAATTATTGATGCCTTTGGCCAAAAGGCATGTGTCCGGGTTCGGGTGGGTATTGGCCGGCCCGGAACTGACAGGTCTGTGACCGGACATGTCCTGGGTAAATATACCCCGGATGAGCAGGCTTGTCTGGATCAGGTTATTGATGATGCCTGTGATGCCTGCCTTTCTATCCTGGAAAAAGGGGTGGTCAAAGCCATGAATCTCGTTAATTCCTCCCGATAACCAATATCCATTTGATATGAACCTTTAATAAAGTTCATGAAGTACAAAAAAGCGTCTGACATATGAGTTTTCGTTCCCGTGTGAAATCTTTTTTGTAAATTTGTCCATCATCTCCTCGCCAACCAATAAAATTGAAACCCACCTAACACCAGATTGTCAGCCATCACCACCGGCGGGCGGTCCGTCCAAAGATCCTGCAAACCAGCCGGATCCATACGCGCCGACAGCGCTAACTCCTGCAGGTCGAGATATTGGGGGACAGCAGAAAAATTGACTACTACAATTACCTTCTCAACGGGGTTTTGATCGTTATATCTTACAAAGCCAAAACAACATTCATTGCTGAGATCCAATAACTCACGATTGTTAAAATCAGCAAAGGCATTGGTCTCCCTGCGCAGATGAATCATCCTCTGTAACGCCTCAAAGATGCTTTGCTCAACACTGTTCTTTATCCGGCGCCGCTGCGCAATTCGCCAGTCGATCTTGGGTCGATGTATCCAACGGGAATCCGGTAATTTTTGCTCATCCCCCAGATAGCTATAATCGTTCAGCACACCCAGTTCATCACCATAGTAGAGCAGGGGGATCCCACCAAAAGACATGATTAAACTGTGCAAGAGGATGATATGCCTGAGACATTGCTCGCTTAGTTTTTCATCTCCCGCCTCCAGACTCTTCTCCAGGCCCACTAATGAAGCCAAGGAACCTGAAATTCTGGCATCCCCTGTTTTTTCATTGCGACCAAAAGGCTTGCCGCAGGCCAAAGACTCAGGAAATTCACCGGTAAAATAGTCCATCAGAAAACGGCGATGCCCCCGGGGGTCATAACCCACTGCGGCAATATCCTGATCCTCAAAGCCGAAACCAATATCATCATGACAACGCAGATAGTTCAGCCAGGTAGCCCGCTCCAACTTGTTTGGCAGGTTTTTAAGCCCCTGCTTGAGCAGTTTTGCGTTTTTAGTGGCAACAGAATCCCATAAAAGCGCCATAAACGTGGCGTTGTAGGCGATCTCACACTCTTTAGCCGCCACTGCATCTTCACCAAAATATTTGATAATCTCAGTGGGTGCTACTATTGCCTCGGCAATAAACAGGACACCGGGCGCCACCACCTGACAGCAATCTTTAAAGAGCTGCAGAATCAGATGGGCCTCCTTTTCGTTTTGACAAGCGGTGCCCAGTTTCTTCCATAAAAATGCCACGGCATCCAGGCGCAGGATATCAATGCCCCGGTTGACCCAGAAAAACATAATATCCAACATCTCGGTAAACACCCTGGGATTACTATAATTCAGATCCCATTGATAGCTGTGGAAGACCGTCATCACCCATTTTTGCATCAGCTTATTCCAGGTAAAATTACCCGCATCGGTTTCCGGAAACACTTCAGGCATGGACTGCTCAAACATATCCGGAATATCCCGATTATCAAAGGTGTAATAATAGTCCTGATACTGCTCCTCACCCTGCGATGCCTTCACTGCCCAGGCATGCTCATCCGAGGTGTGGTTCACCACCACATCCAGGGCAATCAAGGCTTTCCTTTGATGCAAGGAATCGACAATACGTTGCAAACTCTCATTACTACCCATCCGGGGATCCACCAGACGAAAATCACTGACGGCATAACCGCCGTCACTTTTACCCACCGGACAGGTTAAGATCGGAAGGATATGAATCAGATTGACACCCAACTCGGTAAAATAGGGGATGTGGTTTTCAAGATCATCAAGATCCTCAGCAAATCCATTGGCATAGAGTGCCATGCCCACCCATCGCTGATGCAGAAACCAGTTATGATCCGCTTCGCGGGCTTGATCCTTCTTTTTATAGGTTTGTGGCCGGGCGATATAGTTCCTGGCCATCACCTCAACCAGGTTTTTCAACTGAGGATAAAAATCTTTTCTATTACCATACAGCTTGTCAAACAATGAATAGATAGCGTAGAAATTAGCACCCAGGCGACTGTAGAAAAATCGCAGTTCTACTTTTTTGATCTCAGGTTTCAGTTCATCCAGAATCTGATTCAGTGCGGCATGGGAGACCTGTTCGTACATAGGAAACAACCACCTTCAGGGAAAAGAGTCGCCTTTTACGGAAAATATCCGGCTTAAGCTAAAGCAAATTGCTTGCACAGCAACCACTAAAGAATTCCCCACAACTTCTTAAAATCGCAGTAAATCGAAGCATCGGAACAGATCGCTCCCCTCTGTGTCACAATAAAACTGGCAAAGTCCTGGGCCCGTTGTAATGTTAAGGCAGTTTCCCAGTCATTCAGCATACCCAGAATACAGATTGCCGTAAAAGCATCACCGGCCCCCACCACATCAACAAAATTTTCTGAACGAGGTGGTGCCGATTCTCTGTATTTGTCACCCCTGGCAGTAAACCAACACGCTCCCTCCTCGCCTTGAGTGACCACAAGATTCACCAGGTTGTGCTGCTCAATAAATTCCAAGGCAATATCAAACCATGCCGGATGGTCGGGTGAAATCTCCTGATAGAAACCGGCTTCATCATGCTGGGTGAGCTGCTGCAATTCGTGTCTATTGAGTTTAACACAATAGGCAAAATTTAGGCTTTCGAGCACCTGTTCCAATTGCCACCAAGGGGGACGCAGGTTCACATCTATAAAAAAACGATGATGACGGTCCTCTGTTAATTTTTGCAGGCTGGCTGCGGAAACCGGATTCCGCATGGCCAGGCTGCCATGGTAAATCATGGCAGCCTCGCTCATCTGCGGTAACTGGTCCAGGGCAATAAAATCATAAGCGCAGTCTTCCTGAATCTCATAAAAGGGTTCATGGTCAGAGAAAGTCACATTAACCACACCGGTGGGATGATTCGGGTCTATCTGGATATATTGCTGAGAAAGCCCCCAGCTATCCAAAGCGCTTTGAATGGTTTGGCCCAACTCATCTTTGCCGATTGCACTGATTAATTGGGGATGCTCATTGAAGCCCTGCAGATGCCAGGCAACATTAAATGGGGCACCACCTAACATCGGTTCTGCTCCAGGGAGACAGTCAAATAGAACCTCGCCAAAAATATATAAAGATTGTTTTCTCATTTTATTCAAGCACCTTCCTTGAAATAATGATAAGAAATCGCTTTTTAAACCTAAAATAATTTTAGCAGAAAAAACGTTGATCCGGCAAGAATGTTTTGTGTTTTTCGGCTTTCCCGGAATCGAGTCGCATCGACCTGAAAATTCCGGCAAGGCCATCCGGGAATCCCTGGAAGTTCTAAAAGGATGCGGTAATCCCCAGGTTTGCGGCATTATCATCAGCGTAAACCGCCAGGAAAAGGGAACAACAGACAAAAATGCCCTGGAAGAGGTGGCAGAAACCCTTGGCATTCCCATT
>QKDP01000107.1 GCA_003252055.1 Desulfobacter postgatei
GTGGTTTCCGCCCGTTTGCGCTCGGTGATATCAATATCAAGACAAAAGAGTTCCGGATCACGCCCCGGCACCGTGACAATAACATGATGGGAGATAACCGGTACGCGTGACCCGTCTTTATGCATCAGCAACAGTTCGCCCGAAGGGATGGGCTGGCCTGACTCTGCCATATACCCCATTTCCTTAGTAACGGCATTCCTCATTTCAGGGGGAATAATCAGTTCAAGAAGACTGCAGCCAATAGCCTCTTCACGTGTATATCCATAAAGCCTCTCCGATGCTTTGTTCCAGTACTGAGTCGTACCGTCGAGTCCATATCCCTGAACAGCGACAGCATCTACAGTCTCCATCAAGTTTCGAAACCTCTCTTCACTTTCTTTTAAAACTTTTTCCGATTTTCGGCGCTTTGTGATGTCTTTTGCAACACAATAATAACATGTTGTGTTCTCAATTCTAATTTTTCGACCAACAACCTCGACTGATATTAAATCACCATTTTTAGTTTTATGAATAGATTCATATTGTTTAGATGTATTAAATGGAACTTTATCCCAAAAAGATAAAAATTCCTCCACTGAAAAATTTTGATCCACTTCATTTATATAAAGCTGAAGGATTTCTTCTTTTTTTCTATCCAAACAATTGCATGCACCTTGATTCGCATCAATGATCTTCCCTTTTTCAGATAGTAAATAGATTGCATCGGAAACAGTCTCAAATAATTGGCGATATTTTTGTTCGATAATTTCTTCTCTGGCAGATAAAATGCGGTCTGGATCATCTAAATTCATAAAATACTCCAGTATGGTTTGCTATTTTATATGAAAGTTCCAATAGGGTGTTAAATTGCTTTCACTCAATGATTGAGTTTCATATTTTATATGCGGCGGCACTGCCTGGGCCAAAATTAAACGCTGTCACTGCGGCTTTTAAGGTAACCGGTATCGTCGGGCAGGCCGGACATGCGTGCTGTTGAATTGGCAAGGTGGTCGCAGGCTTCGTTCTGGGGATTGCCGGCATGGCCTTTTACCCAGATGAACCGGATATCAAGACCTGGCAGCAGATCCAGAAGACGCTGCCACAGATCCGGATTCATGGCCGGGGTGCCGTCGGATTTTTTCCAGCCCCTGCGCTTCCATGCCTTTGCCCAGTTTTTAGTAATACCATTGACAACGTACCGGGAATCCGAATGCAGACAGATGGGACGGGTCTCCCCATCAAGGGCCTCAAGGGCCACGATAACAGCCAAAAGTTCCATGCGGTTGTTGGTGGTTAAATTAAACCCGCCGGAAAAGGTTTCCCCTGTTTCAAATACCACACCATATCCCCCGGGACCAGGGTTGCCGATGGCCCCGCCGTCGGTATACACCATCACGGCATTTTCCGGGTAGTCACAATTGGCCGACTGCGGCCCCTTGGTTTTTTTTCCCCTTTGGGCACAATCAAAATTTTCAGTTGAAGATGCAGAATTTGTGTAGGAAGGATCCTTCAGAAAGGCCAAGGCTTCCTGTTCTGTTTTAAAACTTTTGAACCGTGCGCCTGCAAATCCCTTGACCTGGCGCTCGGCCTCGGGCCATGATCTGAATATACCTGTTTTCCGGCCCCTGGCCACTGCATAGAATTTCATGGTCAGACTATAAGGGCAATGAACCGGGATGTAAACCGGATATTTCGTGTTTAAACGAAGTAAAGAAACATCTGTGTATCAAAATTGTGCTGTTTCTTGAAATAAATATGCAGACGGTGTAGAGTATTGAAACAATAACGGATCAATTGCAGCATGTTGCAGCCGGTTTCAGGTACCCCATAACCTAGAAAAACAGGGGTTTCAGACAAAAACAGGCGGTTAAACAGGTTGCATTAACCATAAAGGAGGTAAAATGGAACCCAGTAAATTCCGTGAATCAAGATTGTCCATCAACCGTTTGTGTGAACAAATGGACGAGCTCATAGAAAAAAAGGAGGTGGATGAGTCAAGGGCCTGTTTTGACCAGGCATTCGGTGAACTGGACGAGTTGAGGCCCAAGGCTTCGGGGGATATCCAGAAACGTTCGGTCAAGAACCTGGCAATGAAACTCAAGGGCATGGAAAACAGGATTTTCAAGTTAAAAACCAAGGGGACATCATCAGGCTCCGGATCCCGGGTGAAGAACAATATTGAATGGGACATTGACCGGGTGGCACAATTATCAAAAGCCTTTCTTGAAAAAGTACTGGAAAACATGGCAGACGATCCCGAGTCAAAAGTTTTTTTCGGCACTACGGGCAAAGGCATCCGTCCCAACTACCAGATTGAGTTCAAAGACGGTCGAATCGCTTTGTTTACAGGTTCCGGCCATAAACCTAAAGCAGGCTCCCCAGGTCAGGGTGCAAAAAATTTATCTGCACCTTTTCCCTTCCAGGCCATTGACACCATTTTAAATAAGACTGACGATATTTGAAGGATTAAAACGGATGAAAACAATCAGAACACTGGTTTTATGTGCATTTATGTTTTCGGCAATGTCTGGTTTTACCCAACAGGCCCTGGCTGCAGACGCCTCATCGGCTACACAAACCCTTAAGGTCAGCATTGACGCGATCCTTGATGTGCTTAAAACACCGGATCTTAAAGGGGATGAGAAAAAAGAGGCCCGCAGGCAGAAAATCCGTGACATTGTCCTGCATCGTTTTGATTTTAAGCGTATGGCCCAGTCCAGTCTCGGGAAATACTGGAGAGGACGAACCTCGCAAGAAAAGCAGGATTTTACGGTTCGGTTCCAGCGCCTGATTGAAAACACCTATATCTCCAAGCTTGAAACCTATACCAATGAAAAGGTGAGCTACCTTGATGAGCAGCGCGAAATGAAAAAGGACCGGGAATACGCAAAAATTCAGACCCTGATTGTTAACGCCGATGGTACTGAAATCCCCATTGCCTACATGATGCACAGGCAGGGTAAAGATCCCTGGCTGGTGTTTGACATTAACATCGAAGGGGTGAGTATGGTTAATAATTACCGCTCTCAGTTCGGTGAATTCCTTGAGCAAAAATCGTTTTTAGAGCTGCTCAAAGATATTGATGCAAAAAACTGTTCTAAACAGTGTTTGAACGAAAAGTCACCCATTTACGGCGTTGCAGAAAAAATTGAAATCCCCACAACCTCCAGGTTGCTCCAGTTACAAATTTTTCTGCGCCTTGCATCCGGGTAACTTTGTGGGCATGCGGCCCTCCAACGAGCCGTCCAAACACGGGTTTCCCTTCAAACCCATGCCGGTCTGTGATCTAACACTCGATCATCTATTTTTTACAGACCGGCATATTATAATCATATCCCTTCCCCTTCCCCTTCCGCTTCTCGGCAATTGTTTTTGGCTGACCTGAATTTCCATCAAATTCTAATACAATTTTAATGTTTATATATTATTATTAAGGATCATCGCGCTTTGCCGCCGGATATGCGGATAGTGCTCTTTTATATTTTGACTAATACAATATTAAACTGAATCTAATAAATTTGAACAAGGGTTTTATTGAATGCTGAAAACAAAAGTATTTCAACTTTTTAAGGAACATAGATGACACCGATTCATTTGCTTTTAACCCTTTTGGGGCTGACCACAGCAGGTTTTTTTATAGGCCGAAGCAGGGCCTCTTCTGTTTGCGCTGCCCAGGGTGGTCCCAGAACACTTCATTCCAGACCCTTGTATTACGGGACCTTGACCTCTCTTTGGTGTGCTGTGCCGGCCTTGATCGTTTTTTCGTTCTGGCTGTTTTTCCAGTCCGCCATCATTACGGAGCTTACGATTGCCGATCTTCCTGACCAGATCCGCTCCCTGCCTGAAGCCCGCCTTGATCTTGTGGTCAATGATATCAGAAATCTTGTGGCCGGTAATCTTGTGGGCGAAAAGATCAGTCCTGTCATCCAGGCCGCAGCCGACCATTACAAAAGCCTTGAGATGATCAGCCTGGCCGCGTTAAGCGTTATTGTAACGGTAATGGCCATGGTTGCCATCACAGGTGTGTGGTTAAAAATTACACCCAGGCTCCGGGCCAGGAATCATGTAGAAAAGATTATTGAGATCCTGCTCATTGCCTGCGCTGCCCTGGCTGTTTTTACCACCATCGGCATTGTACTTTCCTTGCTTTATGAGGCGATCCGGTTTTTTAATATTGTGCCGGTACATCAATTTTTATTCGGATTTAAGTGGAGCCCCCAGACGGCCATTCATGCAGAGCAGATCGGGTCTTCCGGAGCATTCGGGGCGGTTCCGGTTATCCTTGGCACCGTGCTCATTGCCGGCATTGCCATGTGCGTGGCAGTGCCGCTCGGGCTTATGGCAGCCATCTATCTGTCTGAATATGCCAATAGAACGTTTCGAAGCGTTGCCAAGCCGCTTTTAGAGATCCTGGCCGGCATTCCCACGGTGGTTTACGGTTTTTTTGCAGCCCTTGTTGTGGCACCGGCTATCAGGGACGCGGGGGATATCCTGGGATTTTCCGTATCTTCGGAAAGTGCGTTGGCCGTTGGGGTTGTCATGGGAATTATGATCATTCCCTTTGTCTCCTCTTTATCTGATGATGTCATCAATGCGGTGCCCCAGTCTTTGCGGGAAGGCGCCCTTAGCCTTGGTTCCACCCGGAGTGAAACCATTACAAATATTGTGCTGCCCGCAGCCCTGCCCGGTATTGTGGGCGGGGTGCTGCTGGCCGTGTCCCGGGCCATTGGGGAGACCATGATTGTTGTGATGGCGGCCGGTCTGTCGGCAAATCTTACCGCTAATCCCTTCCAGGCCATGACAACGGTTACGGTGCAGATTGTCACCCTACTGGTGGGGGACCAGGAATTTGACAGTGCCAAGACCCTGGCCGCTTTTGCCCTGGGGCTTCTGCTGTTTGTCATTACCCTGATTTTGAACATGGTGGCCCTGATGGTGGTCAGAAAATACAGGGAGCAGTATGAATAATTTAAATGATACGCCGGGCAGGGTCCGGACCATAGATATTGTCAAAAATGGGCTTAACAGACGTTACCGCAAAGAACGCAGGTTTCGTATTTTCGGGTTTGTATCCGTTCTTATCAGCGTAAGCTTTTTGTGCCTGCTGTTCATCTTTATTATTTCCAACGGGTATACTGTGTTTCAGCAGACCATGATCCGGCTGGATGTGTTTCTGGATACTGCCGTCATAGACAAAGATGACCTGGCAGGTACCAATTATTCCAAACTGGTCCATGACGCGTTGTTGTCTGTTTATCCGGATGTGACAAAACACAATGATAAACGCAAATTGTACGGGCTTGTCAGCACAAACGCCGCTTACCTGCTCCAGAATTTTGTGGCCCAAAACCGGCATGAGATCGGAACCACCATTCAGATATGGGTACCGGCCGATGATGACGTGGACATGTTGATGAAAGGGCGCATTGACCTGGACAGGCCCGAATCCCAAAGACGGATTGATGACCGGGAGCTTGGCTGGGTGAATCAGTTGATCAGGCAGGGACAGATCAAAAAGGTGTTTAATATGACCTTTTTCACCTCAGGGGATTCCAGGGAGCCTGAACTTGCCGGGATCTGGGGTGCGGTCTGCGGGTCATTTTACACCCTTATTGTCACCCTTGGCCTCTCTTTTCCCATTGGGGCCGCTGCTGCTGTATATCTGGAAGAGTTTGCCCCTAAAAACAGGTGGACGGATATTATTGAGGTGAATATCAATAACCTGGCCGCCGTGCCCTCAATTGTGTTCGGACTGCTTGGCCTGGCCGTGTTTTTAAATTTTTTTGGCCTTCCCAGATCTGTGCCGCTTGTGGGCGGGCTGGTGTTAACCTTGATGACGCTGCCCACCATTATTATTACCAGTCGGTCCGCCCTTAAGGCAGTGCCGTCTTCCATTCGTGAGGCAGGTCTTGGTATCGGTGCATCCAAAGTTCAGATGGTGGCGCATCATGTCCTGCCCCAGGCTGTGCCGGGCATGCTCACCGGTACCATAATCGGCATGGCCCGGGCTCTTGGGGAAACCGCGCCGCTTTTGATGATCGGTATGGTGGCCTTTATTGTGGATATCCCTGCCGGGTTCACAGATCCTTCCACGGTGCTGCCCGTACAGATCTACCTGTGGGCAGAAAGTCCGGAAAAGGCGTTTCTGGAAAAAACGTCAGCGGCCATCATGGTGCTTCTAATTTTTTTGATGGTTATGAATGGTGCGGCTATTTTATTAAGAAAAAGATTTGAGAGAAAATATCAATAAATCAGGAGTTTACCCATGAAAAAATTGATTGTCACTTCGACTGCCCTGGTTTATCTGTTGATTTTTGGGATGGTCCAGGCCTGCGCCGGTGCAGCAAGGGATTATATCTCCATTGTCGGATCATCAACGGTTTATCCTTTTGCCACTGTTGTTGCTGAAAATTTTGGAAAAAAAAATCGCTTTAAAACCCCGAAGATTGAATCCACAGGATCCGGCGGCGGACATAAGCTTTTTGGTGCCGGTATTGGTCTGGAGTCCCCGGATATTACCAATTCTTCTGCTCGGATTACAAAAAGTCAGCTGGAAAAAGACTTTAGAAATGGTGTAAAAGAAGTTGTTGAGGTGAAAATCGGTTATGACGGTATTGTTCTTGCCAATTCCAGGCAGGCCCGGGTGTTCAGGCTGACCGGAAAAGATCTGTTTCTCGGCCTGGCAAAGCAAGTGCCTGTGATCGGGGATAAGGAGGCTTTGCAGCCAAACCCTTATAAAACCTGGAAGCAAATAAATCCATCACTTCCTGATGCTAAAATTGAGGTGTTTGGCCCGCCACCCACTTCCGGAACCCGTGATGCCTTTGTGGAACTGGCCATGGAAGGCGGGGCAAATGCATTTGCATGGATAGCGAAATTGAAAAAAACGGATGAAAAGAGATACAGGGTGATCTGTCATACCATCCGGGAAGACGGGGCCTATATTGAGGCCGGAGAAAATGACAACCTGATTGTGGACAAGTTGAGAAATGCCCCTGAAGCCCTGGGCATTTTAGGCTTTTCTTTCCTGGACCAGAATACCGATAAGATTCAGGGCGCTTTTATTGATGGTGTGCAACCGACATTTGAGGCCATTTCCGACGGGTCCTATCCCGTGTCCCGGCCCCTGTATTTTTATATTAAAAAGGCCCATGTCGATACAATTCCCGGTATGAGAGAATATCTGGCTGAGTTCACCAGTGAAAATGCCTGGGGCGATGAGGGCTATCTGACGACTAAAGGATTGATCCCCATGTCCATGGAAGAACGAGAGCATTATAGAAAAGTCGTTGAAGAACTTACCCCCTTAACTTTGAATGATCTCAATTAAGGACAAATAAAAACAAAAATGAATCAGGAACAAACAACCGGTTATCCGCCCAGAAGACCTGGACGGCGTCCGCTGGTTGAGCGGACAGATCGGGAAACCGTGGGGCAGGCGGCTGTTGAAAACCCCAGGATAAGCTGTCGGAATGTGGCTGTTTATTACGACTCTAAAAAAGCCATCAGCAATATTTCCCTGGATATCGGCCGTAACGAAGTCATTGCAATGATCGGGCCTTCCGGGTGTGGTAAATCCACCTTTCTGCGCTGTCTGAATCGGATGAACGATACCATTGAAGGATGTCTTGTGACCGGACAGATCCTCATGGACGGAAAAAATATATATGACGGCGACGTGGATGTGGTGTTGTTAAGGGCCCAGGTGGGTATGGTTTTTCAGAACCCCAATCCCTTTCTTAAATCCATTTATGACAACATTGCTTACGGCGCAAGAATCCACGGCCTTGTCCAGAACCGGGACGAGACCGACGAACTGGTTGTAAGCTCTCTGAAAAAGGCAGGTCTGTGGAGCGAAGTCAAGGATCGCCTGCAAATGCCGGGCACCAGTCTGTCCGGCGGACAACAGCAGCGTCTGTGCATTGCAAGGGCCATTGCGGTGAACCCGGAGGTGATTCTCATGGATGAACCCTGTTCCTCCCTGGACCCCATTGCCACGGCCATTATCGAGGAACTCATTGATGGACTCAAAAAGGATTACACCATTGCCATTGTGACTCACTCCATGCAGCAGGCATCCCGGATTTCCCAGCGCACAGCCTATTTCCACCAGGGAGATCTCATTGAAATCGGTCCCACGGACCAGATATTTTTAAATCCCCTGCACCAGCTCACCGAAGATTATATCACAGGGCGGTTCGGATAGCGGCGGTGAATCCCCCATTTTATTTCCTGATACAACGCTGCCTGAGACAGAATCGTGTGGAACAAGTTTTTGCCCTAATCAGTATACCGCTTATCCGGCACTCTATGATATCATTATCAAATGTGATACAGTGCAATATATTATTTGACCTTCCCAAATTAAATGGTATAAAAATTGCTGATTTGGGTAAGCATTCGGCATGAAAATGATTGACTTGATATTGAATCAAAGCATAACACCAGCAAAGGAGGTAATACCAAATGAATTTTAAATCCGTGGATGAGATACTGGAATTTGCCATTGACAGAGAAAAGGAAGCTGTAGAATTTTATGCATCTTTGGCCCAGGAGGCGCCCTCCAAAGCACTGAAACAGACCTTCATTGATTTTTCAAAAGAGGAAGGAAAACATGTGGCGCTGCTTTCCGATATTTCCGGGAACAAGGCGATGATTGACAGCTATGAACTCAAGAAGATCCCTGATCTTAAGATAAGCAACTACATGGTGGATACCGAATATGAAAAAGGCATGCCCATGCCCGAAGTTTTGAAACTGGCCATGAAAAGAGAGGAAAAGTCAGTCAAGCTGTATCAGATTCTAGGGGACAAGACCGATAATGCGGATGCAAAAAAGCTGTTTCAGATCCTTGTGCAGGAAGAGTCCAAGCATAAACTTGGCCTGGAATCCATGTATGATGATTACCTGGCTGACAGTGAAGGATAATTTCTGATCCACAGCAATTTAAAAAAATTTTATGCAACGTTGGGGTAAAGAACGGCCAGTATGGGTCAAAAAAAACAATTGAAACTGATTTCATGGAATGTGAACGGGTTTCGTGCGGTTTTGAAAAAGGATTTTTTTGATTCCGTAACCGGTATGGATCCGGACATTCTCATGCTCCAGGAGACAAAACTCCAGGCGGATCAGCGCAGTGACCAGATGATCCGATTTGGCGGCTATGAAAGTTTCTGGAATTATTCAACCGTTAAAAAGGGTTACTCCGGTGTAGTCTCCTACACGCGGATTACTCCGGATGCTGTGACCACACAGCTTGGAACACCCGAGTATGATGGTGAGGGCCGGATAATAAGAATGGATTTTCAAACGTTTGTTCTGTTTAATATCTATTTTCCCAACGGCCAGATGAGCGATGAAAGACTTTCCTATAAGTTAGCGTTTTACGACTGGTTCCTTGATTATGCCCAGAAATTAAGGGACGAGGGAAAGTCAATCATCGTCACCGGTGACTTTAACACGGCCCACAATGAAATCGATTTGAAAAATCCGGGGCCCAACGCCAAGCGGTCCGGGTTCTTGCGGATCGAGCGGGACGTGCTGGATAAAATGGTGGATATGGGGTATGTGGACACCTTCCGCCATTTTTATCCTGAAGCGGTAAAATATTCGTGGTGGTCCTACCGTTTTAATGCAAGAAAAAATAATGCAGGGTGGCGTATTGATTATTTTTTTGTTACCCGTGATCTTATTGAAAACGGTATTGTAAAAGACGCATTTATTGACAATGATGTCTTTGGTTCTGATCACTGCCCGGTCGGATTAGTGGTGGAAGTGTAGCACTTTAATCACCCCCTTTAATTTAAAAGCCTTGTCCGGCATAAACGGAAACCCGTGTTTGAACAAAAAGTTGCCCGGATGCAAGGCCCAGATCGCAGATGGGTGACTTTGTGAGCATGCGCTCCTCTGACGAACTGTTCAAACACTACACTATTTTTTCCACAGGTCTTCTTTCAGGGACATACTCAGGTACCCTCTCAAGGCTGTTCACCTTTTCCGATACATAAAGCCCGCAATAACAAGTCCCAAACTCCTCCATATCCGCCTTACGGTACTCACAGGGACAGATAATGTCCCGGTCGTGCTCCCTGTCTCCGCAGGCCAGACGGCAGGGGCAGGCCATGTAGCCGTATCTGTGCTTGTTGAGCAGCAGGCTTTCCAGCAATTCAAACACCAGGTCCTTATCCTTGTTAAAATAAGCCCCTTTTTTTTCCTGTGATTTTTTCAGTGTGTCATAAAGCTGTGCTATGTTCATTTGGTTATTCCCAATGCTTTTTTAATATCATTTTTCTTGTTTCCGACAATCACGGTCTCTTTGTTGATTTTAATCGTGGGAAAAGAGCACATTGGGTTCAATGCTTTGATTTCCTCGAGAATCGCCTTTCGTTCCTCTCCCTTAAAATCGTCAACCTGTACATAGTCATAATTAATGTTGTATTCGGCAAACATTTTTTTGATGGCCCTGCAATGGCAGCAGGTGCTTAATCCGTATAGCTTGGTGGTAGCATTCGCCATTTAATCTTCTCCTTTGATATTTCGGTATGTTAACCATCAATATTAATTATAAGCATATTTTATGCCTACACAAAACTTAATATCCGCCTGTTGTGTTGGGGGTATTGATGTGCAGGAATAGAATATCCTGAAGGCCTGGTTTAAACACATGGAGATGCATTTTTTAACCACCTTACGAGCGAACCGGATCGTAAATGAGAAACGTAATCTTTTTTTCTTGCTTTTTATCTTTGGGCCTTGCTATATCTTCAGCAAAATTCTTTCGTTAAGTATCAATTACCAAACAGACTTTTACAGCTGTATCATGTATCGTCAATGATACGTTCTTTTGAGACATATATGTATTTAGCAATTTTCAAGGAGAGCCCGTTAACTAACTTATCCTAATTCTAAATCGCAGATAATAAATGATGGTATTGTTTTTGCAGACTTTTTACATTAAATTAAATAAGCGGGTTTGGGTTTTTTTGATCCGTCCCAGTTAAATTTAAGGAGGGTAAAAGGATGACTAAAGTAATTGCACATCAGAAAGCTGAAAGCCGATTAGAGAAAAAGCGAGCTCCTTTTTATGGTGCGATTAAGTCTGAAAATGAATTTTATTTTCAAATTGCCTCCTTATTCCGGGAGGCGACCAGAGGCCGCAGACAATTATCAGGGCAAATGCTTGAGCAGATGCTCAAGGCAAAAGCAGCAGACTACTCTATGAAAAAGTCTGCTTATACCCTATATTGATGCCAGGGCAAAAAAACTGGCCCTCACACACAGTGTTTAATAAACTTTTAAAACAAAAGGAGTGTTATCAATGGCTGAGAAAATGGGAATTTATAGATGTGAAAAGTGCGGTAATGTTGTTCAGATTCTTCATGGTGCACAACCACCGGCAACCTGCTGCGGAAAACCCATGGACCGCCTGGTGGCAAATACGGTTGATGCAGCTAAAGAAAAGCATGTTCCCGTAATAGAAAAAATAGAAGGTGGATACAAAGTGACTGTGGGCAGCGTTCCCCATCCCATGACACAAGAACACTGGATTGAATGGATTGAACTCGTCTCCTGTGGCGGTAACTATGTCCAACGTATGATGCTGACCCCTGATTCGGCACCCGAAGCCGTTTTCAAATGTGACGAGACTAAGGTTGAGGCCATGGCCTACTGCAATCTTCACAGTCTGTGGAAATCTTAAAATGATGTAGAACCAGAAATTGTTTTTTGTAGAAACCGGCAATTATAAGGATAGAATGTGCTGGTTTTCCTCGATATTAAAGGCCCGCTGTCTTTGTGCTGAAGACCGCGGGCTGTTTTTTTTTAGCCGCTTAGTTTACTTCAACCCGTTTACTGGCTAAACGTTTGATTTGGCGCCTCTCCTCGTTGGCTGTCTGCTTTTTTTGCATGTTGGCAAGAATTTAAGGATTTAAATTTTATGACCGAAAAAGTGTTTATTCGAAAAACTACTATCCATGCCCCGGTTTCCACTGTCTTTGCCTGGCATGCCAATGATGGTGCCATCAACCGCCTCACGCCGCCATGGGCGCCTCTGTCATTGGTGGCAAGAAAGGGCAGGGGCATTGACAAAGGTGTTGAAGTTACATTCAAAATAAAAATTTTTGGGATTCCCATGACATGGGAGGCCCGGCATATTGATTACAAAGAAAACGAAATGTTCCGGGACTGCCAGGTTAAGGGCCCTTTTGCCGACTGGGAGCACAGTCATCTGTTTCATAAAAAATCATCCGATTTAACCGTGATGGAGGATCAGGTCAGATTCCGTCTTCCCTTTGGTATTTTAAGCCTTCCTTTTTACGGATTTGCCCAAAGGCAGCTTGAACGTATTTTTTTCTATCGGCATCAGGTGCTCAAATATGATATGGAAAACCGGGTGGGACAAGTACAAAAGCAGCGGATTCTGATTTCAGGCGGATCAGGTACCATTGGAAAGACCCTGGTCTCTTTTTTAAAAACCTGTGGTCATGAGGTGATCCGTCTGGTGCGCGATCCCAATGACCGGGCAGACGACGTGCTCTTCTGGGACCCCTACAAAAATATTTTAAATATGGATGCGGCCGGACCTGTTGATGCGGTAATAAATTTAAACGGGGTGGATATCTCAAAAGGAAAATGGAACAGGCGTCAACGTGCCAAGATTCTAGATTCACGGAAGATTTGCACCCAGGTGCTTGTGGATAAAATGGAAAATATGTCGCACCCGCCATCCACCTTTATTTCTGCCTCTGCCATCGGGTTTTATGGTGATGGTGGACACAGCAGATTGACAGAGGAAAGCGCGCCCAAAGATTGCTTTATATCCCGGGTCTGCCGTCAGTGGGAGAACGCTTCCCTTGGTGCCATGAAGGCAGGTATCCGTACGGTACAGCTGCGAATCGGGGTGGTGCTGACTCCCGCGGGCGGGGCACTTGAACGTATGTATCTGCCTTTTTTAATGGGGCTTGGTACACAGCTGTCCCACGGTGGGCAGTACATGAGCTGGATCGGCATTGAAGATGTTCTGGGCAGCATTCTGCATATCCTTGGAAATAAAGAAATCCGGGGGGCGGTAAATCTCACGGCGCCTGAACCCGTGACTAATGCTGAATTTACCCGTACCCTGGCACGGGTGCTGAACCGGCGCGCTCCCTTTGTTCTGCCAAAGGCGCTGGTATTGGCCCTTTGGGGAGATATGGGAAGGGAAACATTGTTGACTTCGGCCAGGGTTTTGCCTGAAAAATTAATTAAAAGCGGCTATCGCTTTGTGCATCCCCGGTTGGAAATGGCCATGGGCCATGTGCTGGGAAAATTTGCCGTAAAAAATAATGATGGAACAATTTAAATGACGATCCGGTTAAAGGTTCTATTCTCCTCTTTGATGATTATGGCCCTGGGGCTGGGATATGCTGATATCTATTTCCCTTTGGATGGATTCAGCTTTGAGCGTTTGCACATATTTTTATTCAATCTGTGTACCGGCGGCACGATCCTGCTTTATTACACGGAACGTCAGCCCAGGGTTTCCGGCCGTGTGAAGCTGTTTTTCCTGCTCTCCCTGGTTTATGCTTTCAGTGCATTTCTCAAGTGGTATCCGCTTACTTTAGCCGTGTCTGTATTACTTTGGGCATTGGTAGAAAAAATACGCATTAACAAATTTTCCATGGTGCCCTATCAGTTTCTTTTGTCTAAGGTGCCGGTGTTTGAAAAATTTCACCAGGCATCCTTATGGTGCCTGTCCACCGGCATTGCCATGGCGTCTGTGGTGATCATTAACAACGAATACACCCACTGGGTGCACATGGAGAAACTGACCCTGGATACCTTTTTTCTGGGGTATTCATTTCCTTTGTCCTTGATTACCCTGTCTCTTGTTTTCCAGATGCTAAGAAAAATTGAAGGCCCCCAAAGCAAATTCATTATGGAACTGTGCTTCTGGACTATCACCCTGGGGGTGATTGTCTTTTTTATCTTCATTCTGTTTGAAAAATTTTTACCGCAGATTTTTGTAACTGCCGCATTGTTCACAGCCGTTGTTATTGTTTTTATGCTCTATTACACCTTTGCGGAGAGCATGCAGCAAAAAAAATTTTTAACCTCGGGCATTGGATTTCTCATAGTTACGGCAGTGACGGGCATTGCCTATATCTGTTTGCAGATGCAGGATGGATATGATCCTTTGAAGACCAAGTGGCTGCTTCACATCCATGTGTTTGCATCCCTTTACGGCTGGAATCTGTGTGGCCTGGCTGTGACCTGCCGGTTTGATGATTTTCCCATCAGGCTTCATTCGACAACCGTAATTCTGGTACACTGGCTTACGGCTCTGGTGCTGGCGCCCCTGGGTGTTTTTCAGGAAGGGTTTGCAGTACTGGCCATTGTCGGCTATGCTTTTATTACTTTAACCCTGTTTTTTTCAGGAAACGGAATAATTAATTATGACCAGTAACCGGGAAAAAATTAAGCAGCTTCTGTCCCATTTTTCAGGAACCTCCAAGGTGCTTGTAATCATCAATGCAGACCCTGATTCCATTGCCTCCGCCATGGCTGTGAAGCGCATTTTGTGGCGGCGGGTCAGTGAAGTCGTGATTACTTATTTTAATCGGATCACCCGGCCGGACAACCTGGCCATGATTGAGTATACCGAAGCCGGAATGGTCCCCCTGGCCGATGTGGACAAATCCCTGTTTGACAAATTTGTGGTGGTGGATTCCCAGCCCGACCATAATGAAAATTTTTCCGGTATTGAATATGACGCCATCATTGATCACCATCCATTATCCTGCAATAATGCCGCTTTTGTGGATATCCGGCCGGATTACGGGGCCTGCTCAAGCATGTTCACTGAATATCTGCGCAGCCTGAAGATAAAGCCGTCTGCTAAATTAGCTTCCGCCATGATGCTGGGGATAAAAACCGACACGGCCAATTTTACCCGCCAGGCATCTTCCAGGGATATCAGAGCTTTTCAGTTCCTATATAAATATGCGAATATGAATATTGTCACCAAAGTGGAACGGGCCTATATGACGGAATCTGACTTGGATTTTCTGGGCAATGCCATAAGACACAGAATAATCCAGGATAACCGGGCCTTTTATCATGCCGGAACCATTTCCAAACCCGATGAACTGGTGGTGGCTGCTGATTTTTTCCTATCCATTTCCGGAGTAAACTGGAGCGTAGTATCCGGGGTGATGGATAAAAAGTTGATTGTGATTCTGCGCAACGATGGGTTGCGCAAAGGTGCCGGAAAGACTGCGCAAGAAGCTTTCGGCAAATTCGGGTCTGCCGGGGGGCATAAAACCATGGCCAGGGCTGAACTGGATATCTCCCTGATTCGCAAGGAGATCAAGCGGGTAAATCAAAAGGCACTCACCCAGTGGGTGCTTGAACGGATCACCCAAACCGCAGGAAAAAAGATTGAATAGTCGGAACCGGCTTTAGAAACAACAACGCCGGTTAGCACTAAGGTGAAACCGGCGTTGGGTGGTTTATGCTATTCCCGGACCTGCCTATGATTTGGGACAGGTCCGCGGGGCAGGGTGTTACTCTTCTTTTTCAAATTCGTCTTTGCCCGCCCCGCAGAGAGGACAGGTCCAGTCTTCGGGAAGATCTTCAAAGGCTGTGCCGGGGTCAATGCCGCCGTCGGCATCGCCTTTTGCCGGGTCATACACGTAGCCGCAGATACCGCATACATATTTGTCCATATTTTTCTCCTTATTCTGATTTTGTGGTATATTAAGTACAGGCTTAATCCAATATTAAACCTGCAAGTTGATTACGATTAATACGCGTCGTCCATATCCAGGTCATCGTCGGAAACAGGGTCTTTGAATAAATGATAGGTCCAGGACTGGTATGCAATGACAATGGGGATAAAGAATGCAACCACGCCCAGCATGATTTTAAGGGTCAGGGGGCTTGACGATGCGTTAAATGCCGTCAGGTTCCAGGCCGGGTTCATACTTGAGGGAAACAACGCCGGAAAAAGGCCGAAGATTCCGAAAAAAGTGCATCCCGCAATGGTCAGGGCAGATGCAAACCAGGCTTTGAACCACGCCTCTTTGGCGTTAAAATACCGTGCACAGAACAGTGCCGCCACAGCTATAATAATAATTAAGAACAGACCTGGGGACTTGATGTAATTGTCATAGAGGCGGGTGGCAAAAAATGAGGCAATGAGAAAAGCCACTGCCACAGGTACAAGCACCATCCATGTTTTGGCGGCAATTCTGGCAAAGCGTTCCTGCAGTTCTCCAGTGGCCTTGATGGTCATCCAGTTGGCCCCGTGCAAGATAAACAGCAGGACAAACAATAGGCCGCCTAAAAGTCCGTAAGGGTTAAGCAATTTTAAAGTGTTGCCGTGGTACAATCCCTGGTTGTCAAAGGGAATGCCTGCAAAAATATTGGCAAAAGCCACCCCGAACAAGAGGGCCGGCAGAAAAGAGCCTATGAAAATAAGGGTATCCCATGTTTTTTTCCAGCCGGGGCTTTCAATTTTTCCCCTGAAGTGAATGGCTACGCCCCTGAAGATCAATGCAAACAAGATGAGCAGCAGCGGGGTGTAAAGGGATGAAAACATGGTGGCGTATACTTTTGGAAACGCTGCAAAGGTTACGCCGCCGGCCGTAATCAGCCACACTTCATTGCCGTCCCATAGAGGGCCTTTGGCATTGAGCATGACCCGTTTGTCCCGGTCTGTTTCTCCTGCAAACGGATAGAGGATGCCGATGCCGAAATCAAAGCCGTCTGTCAGGAAAAAAATCGCCCAAAGAAGTCCCCATAGAAAAAACCATATTGATTGAAGTTCCATTTATTCTATCCTCCTTATACAGTAGCGGCCTCAGCAGGGCCTTCTTTAACGGATTTGGCGATCAGGTAGAATCCCACAGCCCCAAGCAGGCCATAGACCAGGATGAATGCCGTAAGTGATACCATAACCTGGGTAGCGGCAATGGGGGATGCCGCATCTGATGTGCGCATCAGATTATAGACAATCCAGGGCTGGCGCCCAACTTCAGAAACCACCCATCCCATTTCCATGGCGATATAGGGCAAGGGAATGGACCACAACATGATTTTTAAAAAATTGGGGCTTTCCAGTAACTTATTGCGCCTGATCCAGCCATAAATCATAAGAAGAATAAACAAGGTGCCAAGCCCCACCATGGTCCTGAATCCGATAAATGTCGGCAGTACCGGCGGACGCTCCTCTTTTGGAATGTCTCGTAATCCAAGGACCTCGGCATTAAAATCATGGAACCCCATGAAGCTTAATAAGCCTGGAATGGAGCCGATTTCGATCTTGTTTTTTTCCTGGGTTTCATCGGGTATGGCAAACAGGACAATGGGGGCCTGAGTCGTGGTTTCCCAGTGGGATTCCATGGCTGCCAGTTTGGCCGGCTGGGTTTTGGATACGTTAACGCCGTGCATGTCGCCGGTAAGCCCTACAAATAAAGAGGTAACAAGGCCAACAACAAGACCGATCCTGAAAGATTTTAAAAAGATCTCAGTATGCTGTTTTTTTAGAAGATGGTAGGCGGAGATCCCCATGACAAAAAAGGAACCTAAAAGCAGGGAGGCCGGTACCACATGGATGATTTCCAAAAGCCCGTGCTTGTTTGTGATAACCGCCAGAAAATCAGTGAGTTCCGTACGTCCGTTTCTGATATCATAGCCCACGGGCTGCTGCATGAACCCGTTGGCAATGAGAATCCAGACCGCACTGAAATTTCCTGCTATGGCCACCAGCCACATTACAATGGCATGGGCCTTGGCTGAAATTTTTTTCCAACCGAAAATCCAGACCCCGATAAAAGTAGATTCAAGGAAAAAGGCGGCGGATGCCTCAATGGCCAGAATGGAGCCAAATACATCGCCCACATACTCGCTGTACCGGGACCAGTTGGTGCCGAATTGAAATTCCAGTGTGATACCGGTGACAACGCCCAGGGCAAAATTAATCAGAAACAATTTTCCCCAGAATTTTGTCATCCTCAAATAATTTTCATCGTCGGACCAGGCATATCTGGTCTCCATGTATGCGATCAAGATGGACAAACCTAAGGTAAGGGGAACAAAAAGAAAATGGAACATGGTTGCTGCTGCAAACTGCAGTCTGGACAGAAAAACCGGATCCATAAATTCCTCCAGGTTAGAAGTTGATTAAAAAGGTTTTTATACAAATTATTGCATTTAAAAGTTTGGGTTTCATTACTTGCTGCTTAAAATTTTAAGTTATCTTGATTAACTTTCTTTACGGCCTTAAGCAAATAACATGCCACTTTCAAAGCTGGATTGAACGATACCGAAGATCTTTTTGAATTTTGTCGTCAGCATACCGGAATGTTTCCGGATTTTCAAGGGGAGGCAGGGGCTTTGAAAATCATTTTTTGATATCTGTATCTATATCGACGATGCCTGTATTCTAATTGAGACGAAATTGTTTCGATGGTTTGATACACTCATGCCATGCAAAGAATTTCTCCCTTGCGCTATTCGACGGTCGATTATCACACAGCTGCAAGGGTGTATTACGCAACAGTAAATTTTATGTAATATTAAATTGATCTTTAATTCTTAGCCTGATAGGTAATTAAAATTCTAATTTTTACTTGTCTTGCGGCACTATGCTAAATGGCCGCTTAAAAATACGGCAACATATACGCAGGGAGGCAATTTTTGAAATGGTATTTTCATACAGCACCAATGCATTTGTAAAATTTCCCCTTTTTGAAGCGCTTGAGATGATTTCTCAAACCGGGTTTAAAGGGGTTGAAATCATGTGTGACCGGCCGCATCTTTATCCGCCGGATACGGATTCAGCCGGTCTGAAGGCATTGAAACAACACTTAGACCGGCTTGGGCTGGTTATCACAAATCTCAATTGTTTCACGTTGTTTGCTGTTGGCAATACATGGCTGCCCTCATGGATCGAACCGGATAAGAAAAGACGGCAGGAACGGATTGACCATACCCTGAACTGCCTTGACCTGGCTCACGGGTTGGGCTGCAGGGTGATGTCAATCCCGCCCGGAGGGCCGCCTGTTGAAATCGGAGAAAAAGCATCGTTATCCCTGTTTTACCAAGGCCTGGAAAAAGTAATTCCCAAAGCCGAAGCACTGGATGTGACGCTGCTGATCGAACCGGAGCCCGGGTTGCTGATCGAAAACAGCCGGCAGATGAGGTCGTTCATCGACACCATTGCATCCGGTCACGTGGGGGTTAATTTTGACGTCGGGCATTTTTTCTGTGTGGGTGAAGCCCCTGAACAGGCCTTTGAAACCCTGTTTGACAAGGTGGGGCATATTCATATTGAAGATATTGCCAAAACACGGGAACATCACCATCTCATCCCCGGCCTGGGGGCAATTGATTATGATCTGTTTTTCAGCACTTTAAACAAACTGCACTACAACAAAGATATCTGCCTTGAACTGTATCCATACACAGAGACGCCACGGGAGGCTGGACTCAAAAGTATTGAAACCCTGAAACCCGTTATGGAAAAATATGGATTTACCGTATGAAAACAAGTGCCGGCCAATGGAATCAGTCTAAATTTCATTCCCACGGGGAAATCTATCATGTGGCCTTTGATCACCCTTATAGCTATCCTGTGTGCTTTACACGGGATATCTTCAATGCCCGTAATGATGTTTTGGTCAAACAGGCCGCAGCAGAGAATTGCACCGCATCCATAAAGTCAATGGTTTTCATTGACCAGGGTTTAATTCGCCGGGATCCGGGCTGCATGGACAAGATCTGTCGCTGGTTTGAACATCAAAGACACGTGTTTGAACTGGTCCGGGAACCGGTTGTCTTTCCGGGAGGAGAGGCTGTAAAAAACGGCTGGGATCATGTCAACAGGGCAACCAGCGCCATGAACGATGCTCAGCTTGACCGGCATGGAATGCTGTTTGCCATAGGCGGGGGGGCGCTGCTGGATATGGCGGGGTTTGCCGCCGCCATATTTCACAGGGGGATACAACTGGTCCGTATCCCCACCACGACACTGGCCCAGGACGATGCGGGCATCGGTGTGAAAAACGGGATCAATCAGTATAACCGGAAAAATTGTATCGGGACCTTTTATCTGCCCAAGGCCGTTATTAATGATTTTTATTATTTAAGGACCCTGCCATTTGATCATTTTATCGGCGGTGTGGCAGAAGCCTTTAAAATTGCCTTGATCCGGGATAGTTCCTTTTTTAAGTTTCTTGAAAACAATTGCGGCAGGCTCAAGCAAAGAGATGATACCATCATTGAACAGGTCATCAAACGGTGTGCCGTCCATCACCTTGACCATATTTCCAAAGGCGGGGATTCCTTTGAAACGGGGTCTTCCAGGCCGCTTGATTTCGGACACTGGTCTGCTCACAAAATTGAAATGTTATCCGGGTTCACCATGGGCCACGGCCAGGCTGTTGCCGTCGGTGTGGCTCTGGATGCTTTTTATGCATGGAAAATAGAGTTGATTTCAAAAACGGATCTGGACCGGATTATCTTCGCCGTGCATGCCTGCGGGCTGCCTGTCTGGAGCCGTTATCTGGAAATGGCGGATGCGTCAGGCCGGCTTGAGATACAAAATGGGCTGGAGGAATTCCGCCAGCATCTGGGCGGCAGGCTGACTTTTACCATGCCGGACGGGATCGGGCGTGTATGCGAACTTCATGACATGGATTTTAACATTGTCCGGCAGGGAATTTCATTCCTTAAGAGGCTGTTTAAAAACCATACCTAAAATACGGGTGCCGTCAGGACGGTGTGAAACTTGCCATGTAATTGACAAGGGTGTTTTTGCAAAAATAGTATTGTTGGAAAAAAGGATTGTAGGAAAATCCCGTTTTTCCCGATAATGCTAATTTTTGCTCTGCGCATGCCCTTATTAACTCATCCGGTTTGATCAAGGCGGCATAATCATGCATTCCCTTTGGAAGGAGGCCTAAAATATATTCTGCGCATACAATTGCCAGGATAAAAGAGAGATGGTTGCGGTTGATGGTGGCGAATATGATGATGCCGCCGGGATTTAAAATTTCAGCGCAGGCCTTGATGATTGATGTATAGTCCGGTACATGCTCAAGCAGTTCCATGCACAGGATAACATCAAAGCCGGTATCAAAGAAGGAACTGAGACGTTCGACTCTTGCAGTCAAATACGTTATGGTAAGACCGGACTGCCTGGCATGGGCTTCAGCCGCCTTCACCATTTGCTCGGACGCATCTATCCCGAAAGTGACAGCCCCCTGCCGTGCAATGCTTTCCGTAAGAATTCCGCCGCCGCATCCAACATCAAGAACCCGTTTGCCTTTCAGCTTAGTCTGTTTCATAATATATGCAAGTCTTAACGGGTTTATATCATGGAGGGATTTCATCTTCCCGCCGCGGTCCCACCAATCTGATGCCAGACAGTTGAATTTGTCTATTTCGTCTACAGAGATGTTTTCTTTCGGTTTCATAAAAACGCCTGCCTTTTGTTTAATATCTGCTTGAAGTTTCAGCCTGATCGGTTTATTCTTTTTTGCAATATACTATTGTTGACCTTCAAAATTTGAATATCAGGTTCCTTTGTATTAACGGTTATGGGCCGACCTGGTGTTTTCCATGGCCTGCCCACAGCGAATAATGAAAGAAAATTAATGATGTTCCAAGTCCTTTCATACAAAAAGTTCAAGTTGTCTACAATAAAAAATCTATAACAGAGGAACACACTGCCAGACCGGTCCGGCAGCAGGATAAAAAAAAATATCCGGATGTGGTAGTCTGGAATGGCTTTTGGGAGGTTTGGCTTTGAAATATGTAATGTTGATATATGATTCCGTGATACCGGAAAAACTCAAGTACCTGTTCGCCCTTTCAAGAACCCATCACGGCGTGCTGGATATGATGGCACCGATATTTGCGGCGCTTGTCTATCTTGGGCGCTTACCGGATATGACCATCGCCGTTATCGGTGGGATCACCGTCTTTGCCGGATATACAGCTGTTTATGCATTAAATGATCTTGCCGGATATAAAGATGATAAAAAAAATATACTGCCGAACCAGGAAAAGGGGATGGACCTGGATTCGATTTTGATCCGACACCCCTTGGCCCAGGGCGTGATCACCCTCAAATCAGCGGCGCTGTGGGCGGGCTTTTGGTCTGTGACAGCCGTGCTGGGCGCTTGCTACCTGAATCCCGTATGTATTGCCATTTTTATCGGCGGGGGGATACTGGAAGTGCTGTATTGTTTCCTCTTGAAGGTCAGTTGGGTAAGGATCATCGTCAGCGGGTTTGTAAAGGCGGCAGGACCTATAGCTGCCGTTTTTGCCGTAGACCCGGCACCCGATCCGCTGTTTCTGTCCCTGTTATTCGGATTTTTCTTTTTATGGGAGGCAGGCGGACAGAATATCCCGAATGATTATTCGGATATGGAAGAAGACCGGAAGGTAAACGCAAAAACCCTGCCCCTGAAATTAGGCCCGGAGGTGACCTGTGTCCTGGTGATGAGCCTTTTGACAGCCGCTTTTATACTCATGACCGCCCTTTTGTTGATATCACCGGTTCAATTCGACGGATTTTCCTTTCTGCTTTTTGGAACAGGGTCTGTTTTGCTTTTGATTCTGCCTTCGGGAAAACTTGTGAAAACCGGATCACAAAAGGCAGCCATGGCACTGTTTAACAGGGCCAGCTATTACCCGTTTTTCCTTTTGTGTGTCATACTGCTGAATCTATTTATATCGTAGACCTGTTAATCCCATCTTTTAACAAGCCTCAGGGTGTTGAGTGTGACCGAAAGGCTGCTCAACAGCATGGCAATGACGGCGATGATGGGATTTAATAAGCCGGCAGCTGCGATGGGGATGCTGATCAGGTTATAGACAAAGGCAAACC
>QKDP01000005.1 GCA_003252055.1 Desulfobacter postgatei
TCGCTTTTATTTAAGCGGTTGCACACAAGTTATCAACAGTCTTTTCAACACGTTTTACTCCGTTCGAAAATACTCTAAAAAGAGCGAAAAATCAAACATTTTGTTTGATAAATACCAGGTAGAATTTATGGAAATTCAACTAAATAAAAAGCTCTCGCAGCTATGTGTCCAAGGTCTTGCCGAAGGGGCTTTTTGTGCGGTGGCAGCAGGGGTGAGTATTGGTCACAAAGATAAACGTTTTCGAACCTGCCATGTAGGGGGAAAAACCCGTTCGGATGAATTGGGAAGGGCTGTCAAATCAAGCACATTGTTTGACCTGGCCTCACTGACCAAGCCGCTTTCCACAGTGCTCTGCACCCTGCATCTGATCGATCAGGGTAAAATAGATTGGCAGGATTCTCTCGATTTATTCTTCACCAGGGCCTGGCCATCAATACGCATTTCCCATCTTTTGCACCATTCCTCCGGGTTACCTGCCTACAAACCCTACTATCAGCAATTTGCTGCAAGACAGTCTCCCACAGCCCGACAAAAAATACTGGCAAATATACTCGACGAAAAACTGGAATATGAAACCGGTTCAACTTCAGTCTATAGCGATCTTGGTTTCATCCTTTTGGGAAGGATCATTGAATTTGCCGCTGAAACCAGATTGGATCGATTCTTTGAAGAGAATATAGCCAAGCCGATGGGCCTTGAGCGCCAACTTCATTTTCGCCCCATCGGTCTAAAAAGTAAGGGTGACTGGCTTGATGTAGCTGCGACTGAAGATTGTTCCTGGCGGCAATCAATCGTGCAGGGCGAGGTGCATGATGAACATTGCTGGTTAATGGGAGGGGTGGCTGGACATGCAGGGCTATTTGGCACCATTGAGGCGGTGCTTGGTGTGTGTGAGTTGCTGCTGGACGTATGGAAGGGATATACAAACCATCCTGCGTTTGCTTCTGCAGTACTTCGTTATGCGCTCACCCATAAACACCCGCGCTCTAGCTGGTGTCTGGGATTTGATACACCCACACCTGGCACCTCCAGCAGCGGCCGTTTTTTTTCTTCGGCAAGTGTGGGACATCTTGGTTTTAGTGGAACGTCGTTCTGGATTGATCCGGAAAAGGAGGTTGTCATCGTTTTACTCACCAACCGGATCCACCCTTCACGGGAGAATGTGAAAATTCGTCGCTTCAGGCCTTATTTTCATGATCAGTTGATGGAAATCATCTGTGGGCAATAGGGATAATACAACGAGATAAAAAAACCGGTAAAAAAAACCCCTTTCACCACTACAGGTGAAAGGGGTTTTTTTAGCTGTCAATGCTCAGGAGAGAAAATTACCACCAGCAAACGGTCTTGTCGTTGGCAAAGATTTTCTGCACCAGAATGTCGTAGTTGGGTTCACCCGAATAGAGTTTGAACTCGTCGGCTACCCGGTCACGGTTGAGAATTTCAACCAGTTTTTTGACATCCTCGTTGGGCTCAGATCTGTAGACCTGGAGAATTTTTAATTTTTCATCACTCATCGCTCAATCTCCTCTTATTCGCTACAAGCAGCAGGCGGCTCGTGGGATTGTTTGGGAAGACCGTAAGGAATGATGAAGTCAGCGTCTCTCATTGCCTCGCCAAGTTCTTCCAAAGAAATATTGGCAATTGCCGGCAGATCAGTGGGAGCCTCGGCTCCACAGCTGTATACCTGGCCTTCCATGTCCATGATCCAGGCGATGTTTTCAGACATATAGTCGGAAAAACGAGGAAACTCGCCATTCATGATAACAGGAAAGGCATAGTGGTTCTCAACGGCAAGACCCAGACCGGAACGAATACCGTCGTTGTATACACGGTTGGCTATCAGGATGTACACTTTCAATGATTCCATGTCCGTATCTCCTTACATGACGATATACTTGGCGCATTCGTCAAGAATGGCACCATGGAAAGCCTGAGTACGCATCTGTTTGTCGATCAATCCGCGGGGAATGTCGGCAACGTTGTCAAAGCCTTCACAGATGTAGCTGTCAGCGCAGATAGCGATATCTTCAACCGCACACAGCTGGGTCAGCTCATAGAAAAGGGGATTTTTGGTCAGGTGAATCGATTTGTAGGTAAAGAAAACCATGACCTTTTTCCCAGCACGAACCGCAGCTTTCGCAATGCCGAGGATGTGACGCATATGCTGAGGAGATGTGACAAAAATCCCGAGTTTATTCGGATCAGCAGCCATTAGCTATTCCTCCATGAAAAGGATGGGATCAGGATTATCATCCTTTTTTGATGAAGAAGCTGATATAGCCAGACTCTTCCTTCTCGCCCAGGTACTCGTGACCAGCGCGCTCGCACCAACCGGGGATATCGTTACGGGAACCTGGGTCAGTACCCTGGATATGGAGAATCTGACCAGAGCTGATTTTACCGATTTCTTTTTTGGTGCGCAGCAGCGGCATAGGGCAGCTCAAACCACGTGCATCCAGAACAGCGGCAACATCCAGACCTTCGGGTGCTACTTTTACGTCACTCATTGTGTGTTCTCCTTAATGAAAATGCTTTTGGTAAAAAGGCCTTTTATACATGAAAAAAAGACAAGTTAGTTTATAGAGTAAACCGGTCCTTGTCAAGATGGAAACAAAAATTGAATGAAGATTCAGAAATGAGGGACAAATCATTTCTTATTTATAATAAAAACAAAAAGTTAAACACAAAGTTATATAGATAACACCTGTTGTTGACAAATATCAAGGGCACAGGTATTTTTGCACAATTCGAGCAAAATCTGCCTGATTTTAGGAAGTTTGTCGTTTTCACGGAAGACCTCGAAAACG
>QKDP01000212.1 GCA_003252055.1 Desulfobacter postgatei
CGTGGATACGGGCGGCTCCAATGTTCAGTTTGCCGTGAACCCGGACAACGGGGATATTATCGTGGTTGAAATGAACCCCCGGGTGTCCCGGTCTTCCGCCCTTGCCTCCAAGGCCACGGGCTTTCCCATTGCCAAAATTGCAGCCAAGCTTGCGGTGGGGTATACCCTGGATGAGATCCCCAATGATATCACCGGCGAAACTATGGCCTGTTTTGAGCCCTCCATTGATTATTGCGTGGTGAAAATTCCGCGCTGGACCTTTGAAAAATTTCCCGAAGCCGACGATATACTGACCACGGCCATGAAATCCGTGGGCGAAACCATGTCCATCGGCAGAACATTCAAGGAAGCACTTCAAAAGGGTCTGCGCTCCCTTGAAATCGGCCGGGCCGGTTTTGGTGCCGACGGAAAAGACCCTGCACCCGGATCTGTGGCGGGTACGGATCTGGAATACAAATTATCCACCCCCAATTCCCAGCGGATTTTTTACATCAAATACGCCATTGAACACGGCATGCCCATCACCATGATCCATGACCTCACCGACATTGATCCCTGGTTTCTGTATCAGATGAAGCAGATTGTGGACCTTGAAAAGCAGTTGAAACTGGCCGGCATGAACCTGCCGAAAGATCTTTTTGAAAAGGCAAAAAAATACGGGTTCTCCGACATGCAGCTGGCCTATCTGTCCGGGGGACTGACAGACAAACAGATCGAACAGAAGCGAAAAGACTTAGGGATCGTTCCGGTATATAAACTGGTGGATACCTGTGCCGCAGAATTCAGGGCGGTTACCCCTTACTATTACTCCACCTATGAAAGCGAATGCGAGGCCCGGGTGGCGGACAGAAAAAAGGTGATCATCCTGGGCGGCGGTCCCAACCGCATCGGCCAGGGCATTGAATTTGACTACTGCTGTGTTCATGCCTCCTTTGCGTTAAGGGAAGAAGGCGTAGAGTCCATCATGGTCAACTCCAACCCGGAAACGGTCTCCACGGACTATGACACCTCGGACAAGCTCTACTTTGAACCGTTGACCCGGGAAGATGTGCTTCACATCGTGGAAAAGGAAAAACCCTTTGGGGTGATTGTCCAGTTCGGCGGCCAGACCCCTTTGAATCTTGCCACGGACCTTCAAAAAGCAGGGGTTCCCATCATCGGCACAAGTCCGGAAAGCATTGACCGGGCCGAGGACCGGGATCTGTTTGCGGCCATGCTTAAAAAACTGAACCTGCGCCAGCCGGATAACGGCATTGCATATTCCTATGAAGAAGCCGTGACGGTGGCCAGGGATATCGGATACCCGGTCATGGTTCGTCCCTCCTTTGTGCTGGGCGGCCGGGCCATGAAAATCGTTTATGATGAAAAGGATCTGGAATCCTATTTTGAACTGGCGGTCCAGGCCTCTCCGGACAAGCCCGTGCTCATTGACAAGTTCCTGGAAGAAGCCTTTGAGCTGGATGTGGACGCCATTTCCGACGGTGAGGATACCATCATCGGCGGCATGATGGAACATATTGAAGAGGCCGGTATCCATTCCGGCGATTCCGCCTGTGTGCTTCCGCCCTATTCCATTGAAGAGCACCATATCAAAGAGATGTCGGATGCGGCAAAAGCCATTGCCAAAGAACTTAATGTCAAGGGTCTGATGAACATCCAGTTCGGGATTATGAATGACACGGTGTACATCATTGAGGTCAATCCCAGGGCATCCCGGACCATCCCCTTTGTATCCAAGGCCATCGGCGTGCCTTTGGCGAAGCTGGCCACCAAGGTCATGCTGGGCAAAACCTTAAAGGAACTTGGGGTGACAAAGGAAGTTATCCCGCCCTATTATTGTGTCAAGGAAGCGGTGATGCCCTTTGACCGCTTTGCCAAGGTGGATCCTGTTCTTGGGCCTGAAATGAAATCCACGGGCGAAGTCATGGGTATTGACAAAGATCTTGGCGCAGCTGTGGCCAAATCCCAGTTTGCTGCCGGACAGAAACTGCCCAGGGAAGGCACCGTGTTTATCTCTGTCCAGGACAAGGATAAAAAGGCGGCACTGCCTGTGGCCCAATGTTTCCATGACATGGGATTCACCATCATGGCCACCCGGGGAACCGTTCAGTTCCTGGAGGAAAACAAAATTCCATCCACATTTGTGAAAAAAGTATCTGCGGGCCGGCCCCATGTGGTGGATGCCGTGAAAAACGGTGAAATCCAGCTTATTTTAAATACAGGCGCCTCCAGTCAGACCCAGAGAGACGGATATGAAATTCGCAGAGCTGCCATTAAATATAAAATACCCTATGCCACCACCACGGACGGGGCCCGGGCCATCAGCCTGGCCATCCAGGCCATGAAAAAAGAGAACCTGACGGTCAAGCCACTCCAGCATTATCACAAAGAGAACTAAATAATGTTTGAACGAAAAATCACCCATCTGCGGCGTTGCCTGAATATTTGCAATCCTCACAACCATAAGGTTGCTCCGGTTACAAATATTCAGGCGCCTTGCATCTGGATAATTTTTCGCCCAATCGACAATAAATATTGGAAAAACCAGAAATGAATACCATCCACCCAAATTGTACGACCTGCCCCATTTTTACGCCAAGCGAACGCCCCAAAGATGAATGTGGTGTCTTTGGCCTTTATAAACACCCGGAAGCAGCCAAAATTACCTATTTCGGGCTTTATGCACTTCAGCACAGGGGCCAGGAAAGCGCAGGCATCTCAGTAAACCGGGGAATCACCGATAAAATTTTCTCCCATAAAGGCATGGGGCTTGTACCGGAAATTTTCAACATGGAAGACCTTGAACGCATTGAGGGCGGGTCTGCCATCGGCCATGTCCGGTACTCTACCACCGGAGAATCGGTTTTGGCCAATGCCCAGCCTTTTGTGGTGAACCACCGGCACCGCTCCTATGCCCTGGCCCACAACGGTAATCTGGTCAACGCCCACATCATCAGAGAAGAGCTTGAGGAACAGGGCTCCATCTTCCAGACCACCATGGATTCGGAAGTTTTTCTGCACCTGTTCATTAAAAACCTGATAAAGGGCGATTATGAGTCAGCTGTATTAAAGGCAGCCTCAAAGCTCAAAGGGGCCTATTCCATAATTCTGCTCACCTGTAAGGGTGAAATTATCGGCCTGAAAGACCCCAACGGGTTCAGGCCCCTGGCCCTTGGAAAATTGAACGGGCACTATGTGTTGGCCTCTGAAACCTGTGCATTTGATCTGATCCAGGCCGAATTCATCCGGGAACTGGACCCCGGTGAAATCGTCATTATCAATGAAGACGGTATCAGAAGTATCAAACATCCGAATGCGGCTGCCAAAAAATCGTTGTGCATATTTGAATATATCTATTTTGCCCGGCCCGACTCCACAATTGACGGCAAAAACGTCTATGAAATGAGAAAGGCACATGGAAGGCGCCTGGCCCAGGAATCCCATGTGGATGCAGATCTGGTCATGCCGTTCCCCGATTCCGGCAACTATGCGGCCATAGGCTATGCCGCGGAATCCGGCATCCCGTTTGAAATGGGAATGATACGAAACCACTATGTGGGCAGAAGTTTTATCCAGCCCACCCAGTCCATGCGGGATTTTGCCGTGCGGGTGAAACTGAATCCGGTACGGGAACTGATAAAAGGTAAAGATATTATCATTGTTGAAGATTCCATTATCCGGGGCACCACGGCCAAAACCCGTGTTAAAGCCCTAAAGGAGTTGGGGGCCGGAAAAATACACATGCGGGTCTCTTGCCCGCCCCATAAGTTCCCCTGTTATTACGGCATTGATTTTTCATCCAAGGGAGAGTTGATTGCGGCCCGGATGCCCATAGATGAACTGACCGAGTATCTTGGACTGGATTCCCTGCATTACCTGTCCATTGAAGGCATGCTGGAAGCGTCCGGGGTTGATGAGCCCGAAGCCAATTTCTGCAAGGCCTGTTTTGACGGAACCTATCCCGTGCCCTTTGATCCCAATTTTACCAAACAGTCTATGGGATAAAATGAAAAAACAAACCGTTGCATTTTCAAGTCAGAGCACCAATCTGTTTTTCCACATACTGACACGGTGTAATCTACGCTGTGCCCACTGCTATATCAACCGGGAGCAGCATGGAAGCAACACCCTTTCCCTGGACACGATCAGGGACTGGCTTGGTATCTTTTCTTCAAAGGCAAAAGATACCAACCTTATTTTTCTAGGGGGTGAACCCACCCTTCATCCGGATCTTGCTTCAGCTGTATCCATTGCCGGATCCATGGGATTCAAATCCATCACCATCGATACCAACGGTTTTCTGTTTCACAACATCCTGGACAATATCACACCAAATCAGATTGACTTTTTTTCATTTTCCCTGGACGGTGTCAGCAAAGGAACCAACGATGCGATCAGAGGAGACGGATGTTTTGATGCGGTCATGTCCGGTATACGCCGTGCTGTAAAAAAAGGATTCTCCTGCTCAATGATCTATACGGTTTCTGAAAAAAATATTCATGAGGTCTCAAAGCTTCCTGATTTGGTAAAGGATCTTGGGATTTCACGGTTTTTTATCCAGGTGGTGGGTCTCAGGGGCGAAACGGAAAACACTGATGCAAGGCACCAGGTATCAAAATCAATCTGGCAGGATACCATTCCCAAAACCGCGGAACAGATTGCAGAACAGGGAATAATCGTTACCTACCCCAAGGTGTTCCTCACCCATGAAGAAAAATTTGAATGTGCTGCCAATGTGGCGGACAACTATTTTATCTTCCCCAACGGACGGGTGTATCAATGTCCTTTATGCGAGGATTTTCCCTTTCATTCCTATGAGATAATAAACAATGAACTTATACCCCGTCCAAAAATCAATGAAACGGATTTTTTCTCTTTGCAGATTCCCGAAGGTTGTGTAATGAACAAATTAATACAGCCGGGAAATCTGTCCTACGATGATAACGGACTTCCCCGGTATAAAATCGCCTGTTGTATGCTCAAAGAAGAACTGCAGCCTTAAGATGATCCCCACATCAGGTTAGCCCGTGCGTCATAGCCTTCGGAGGATTCAAGTGCAATGGGCAAATATTTGAGAATGGTCTTCATGAAGGCTTCGTTCAGGCTTTCAAGAAGATGCAGGTTCTGTTTCATACAAATATAATTGAGAATGTTATGAACCACACGATAACCGCTGAAAATAACATCCAGGCTATGTCTAATATACTGTTTATGTCCATTCTAGGGGCATTGATGGCATTTACCTCATTGTCAACGGACATTTATCTTCCGGCAATGCCGGCAATGGCAAAGGAGTTAAATGGAAATGCCGAACTTACAATCACCGGTTTTTTAATCGGATTTACATTCGCTCAGCTCATCTGGGGGCCGATCAGTGACAGTATCGGTCGAAAGATACCACTGTTTATCGGGATGCTGGTTTTTGCCGTCGGTGCTGCAGGCTGCGCCATGTCCCACTCCATCGGGCAGATTGTTTTATGGCGGGTTGTCCAGGCATTTGGGGCATGTACAGGGCCCATGTTGGCAAGAACAATGATCCGGGACCTATATTCGCGTACCCGGGGGGCGCAGATGTTATCCACGTTAATGATCATCATGGCCATAGCTCCGATTATCGGCCCGCTGCTCGGCGGCCAGATAATTCGTGTGAGCAGCTGGCACAGCATCTTCTGGCTTCTTACGGTGATTGGGCTACTGATGTTTATATCCTTATTCCGGCTGCCTGAAACATTGTCCATGGAAAGACGATTACCCGCCTCCATAGGTAAAACGTTTGTTAATTACTGGTATCTTATGAAACATAAGGTATTCATGCGCTATACATTATGTGTCACCTTTTACTATGTTGCCGCTTATGCCTTTATTGCGGGATCGCCAAAAATTTATATTTCTTATTTCGGTATTGATCCGCAACATTATGGCTGGCTGTTTGCCGTCAATATTGTGGGGGTAATGGGCATAAGTTTTCTCAACCGAAGTTTAGTGATCCACCGGTCCCTGCATCGGTTGTTGAACGTCGCCACAAGCATATCCCTGATAGCGATCGTTACGCTGACCGTATTTGTCAGGGCTGATTTGGGCGGGATATATATCATTGTAGGGATGGTGTTCATATTTTTTTCCATGAACGGTATTATTGCAGCGTCTGCAACCGCTGCGGCATTAGACGAAGTGCCCCAGATAGCAGGTTCCGCTTCAGCATTGATCGGCGCGCTGCAATATGGAAGCGGAATTGTTTCATCGTTGCTGCTTGCCATATTCAGCAATGGTACACCGTGGACCATGACATGGGTCATGTTAATATTTACGGC
>QKDP01000196.1 GCA_003252055.1 Desulfobacter postgatei
ATGTTGTGCCAATTCGTCGAAAAAATAATTTGGCACTCTGAGAGAGCCAAAAGTCTTATGCGCCCGTAGTGCAGTGGATAGCACGTCAGCCTCCGAAGCTGAAGATCGCTGGTTCGATTCCAGCCGGGCGCACCATCTAAGATACCCTCCATGAAACCATTCCATAAAACAGGCTTGCGTATCGGATTGATTTCCTACCGATCCAACCCCCATTGCGGCGGACAGGGTGTGTATATCCGTCATTTAAGCCACGCGTTGTCCGATCTGGGTCACCAGGTGGAAGTCATTGCCGGTCCCCCGGACCCTTTAGTCAATGCCGGGGTTAACCTGACCATGCTCGACACCCTGGATTTGTACAACCCACAGAATCTGTTCAGGACACCACGGATTGAGGAACTCAAAGACCCCGTCAACCTCATTGAATGGCTTGACATTTCAGCCATGGGATACCCCGAACCCATGACCTTTGGCATGCGGGTAAAGCGTTACATGAAGGGCCGGGCAAAAAGCTACGACATTATCCATGATAACCAAAGCCTTTCCTACGGTGTTTTGTCCCTTGCCCGGGACCTGCCCGTAACCGCCACCATCCACCATCCCATGACCGTGGACCGGCGCCTGGCGGTCAAGGCTACCAGGTCTTTTTATAAAAAGCTCAAAGCCCTTCGCTGGTACTCCTTTATTGGCATGCAGAAACGTGTTGCCCGAAGAATGCCTTCCATTATCACGGTCTCTGACAGTTCCAAAACAGATATTTCCAAAGAATTTAAAATCCCCGCATCAAGACTCAAAACCGTTCCCATCGGTATTGATTTGGATAATTTTTTTCCCCTGGATCATGTAAAAAAAGAACCCGGCCGCCTCATTGTTACCAACAGTGCGGATACGCCTTTAAAAGGCTTGTACCACCTGCTTTACGCACTTAAAGGAGTGTTAAAACACAGGAATGTCTCCTTGACGATCATTGGCACACCCAAAAAGAACGGCGGCATCGAAAACCTGGTGAAAACGCTTGATCTTGCCCGCCATATCGACTTTACCGGCCGCATTGATCACCAGCGGTTTGTCCGGGAATATGCAAAAGCCCAGATTGCGGTGGTACCCTCCATGTACGAAGGGTTTGGTCTGCCGGTTGGAGAGGCCATGGCCTGCCGGGTACCGGTGATTTCCACCACCGGCGGAGCGCTGCCCGAAGTGGCAGGCAATGCGGCAAAACTTGTGCCCCCCGGGGATGCCAGGGCCCTTGAAAAGGCCATCATTGAACTGCTGGACGATGCAAAACAGCGTGAAGATCTGGCCTGCCGGGGGTATGACCGGGTAACAACGCAATTTACCTGGGAAAAATGCGCCATGCGCACGGCCCAAGTCTACCGGGAGGTGATAAATGATTACCATGGACTTTAAACGTCTGGGCATTGCTCCCGGCAACCGGGTTCTGGATATTGGGTGCGGGGAGGGACGCCACACCATCAGGGCCTGCCAGGAATCCGGTGGTGTCTGCATTGGTGCGGACTTCGGATTTGACAACTTGGTCACCACTAAAGGCAAACTTCAATTTCACGCGGGCCTTGATGACCTCTCCTGCCGGAATTGGGCATTGTCCGCCATGGACATCACGGCGCTTCCCTTCAGGGATAGCAGTTTTGATGTGGTGATCTGTTCGGAGGTCCTGGAGCATATCGCAGATGACAATAAAGCTATTTGCGAACTGATCCGCATTGTCAAACCAGGAAAAATGCTGGCCGTAAGTGTTCCCCGGGCCTGGCCCGAATGGATCTGCTGGCAGCTGTCGGATGAATATTCCAATGCCAACATGGGTCATGTAAGAATCTACAGCAAAAAAGAGATTATTGAAAAAATCCGGGACAAAGGCCCCAGGTACCTGGGTTGTCACTATGCCCACAGCATCCACAGCCCCTATTGGTGGCTCAAATGTTTTGTGGGGCCTAACCGCACGGATTCGGCGGCCGTAAATCTCTACCACAGACTTCTAATATGGGATCTGATGAAAAAACCGGCACTGACCACCTTTATTGACCGCCTGCTGAACCCGGTGCTTGGAAAAAGCCTGGTTCTGTATTTCAAAAAACCGTTTTAAAAAGCGGTTAAAAGAACCAGGCCCAAGGTACCGAAACGAAAACAGGGACTTTACTCATTAAATGGCGTCCGGTGAGGCACAGGGGTTCAAAATTTTGAACTCCTGCAATAATTCGCTAATCTTACTTACTTAAAAAGATTCGAGAACCAATTGCCCTTCTTGCCGGCCTTCTCTTTTGCTTTTTTGGCGTCTTCCGGGCTCAGAGACATTAATTTTATCTGTTCTTTGCTGAATGGCGTGCCGTAGCCTGCAAACTGCACAACAGGCTTTTCAGCGCTTTCAATTGGAACCCACGCCTCGTCTTTTTTGTCAAAAAATGTCCATTCCAAATTATCAGGCACCACCGGAACTATTCCCTCCCAATGAACGGCCTTGCCGTCTTTAAAAGAAAGCATTGGAACGGATTTCCCTTTTTGAATAAGCTGCGTTGCTTTGTTTGCGTGGCAATCCGAACAGTCCTTGCCTTTTTCCTGGATTGCGTGGGTAAAATATGGGGCATATGCAATAAATTTTTTGCCTTTGTAAACAAGGGATTGAACGTTTGCAGAGGCAACCTTGCCATCATAATTCATAAGCAGCGTCCATGTTTGCGAAGGCGGAATGAAATTTCCTTTTCTCTCCTTGGTTTCCAAAAATTTTCCAAAATGGCAATTCATGCAGGTTGTGCTGGCTTTCACATGACATGCCGAACAGTGAATATCTTTTTTGTGCTGCTTGTGCGCTTCGTTGGTGTCTGCCGGATCTTCCTGGTGGCAATTTTCACAGGCCGCAGCAACAGCTCCCTTTTCGCGCATGTTGTGATATTGCGTGCCGTCTCCGTGCACATCGTGGGATTCATGGCATTCCACGCAGGTCATTCCATTTTTAAAATGCACATCAAGCGTGTCCTGTGCCGTATTGATTTTAATGGTAGCTTTTGCCCGTGAATGACATTTGAGGCAAGTCTCGTTTTCTTTGGCGACGCCTGTGGAATAAGTGCATTTTCCTTCTTTTCCGCCAATGTGGCATTGGTCGCAGTTTTTAACGTGGCAGTTTTTGCAGTCAAGCTCATCGTAGGGAATTCCGGTGAGATTTTTAAATCCCCCCTCTTCCTCGTACCAGTAGCGCATTCCTTCTCCGCTGGCGTGGAGGCTTTTGGAAAAGCATGACTGATCTTTGCTTTCATCCGCATTTGCAGAATAAAAGCATCCCATAAAAAGCACGGCAATACATGCCATAAAAATTGATTTTGAATTTAACCCCATTAATCCCCTCCTTGTAAAAAGTTTAAAAAGCTTACACTCGATCATCAGGTTTTTAGGGAATTTGTTCAGATTCAAGGCGGAAACAATTTTTAACCGGAAGAATATACAACATATTTTGAGGATGAAAAATTTTTTCCAACGCCGAAGTTGGGCAAATTAACAAAAACTTGATCATCGAGTTACAAGATGAAAACATCTGATTTGGAGTATATGCACATTCTTAAAAAAAAATCAGTAGAAAACTAATATCACCTCACAAAACTTTTATATTTTCCCAGACACTTCTCCAAACTTATTTAATTGTCCGGACAACTCGTAACAATTATGCATCCACCTACTCAAGTTTTGCCAGGCTCTCTATGTCTTTTTTCTTTCCCACAATAATGAGGTTATGATCTTGCCGGACGACGGTATCCGCGCCGGGAAGAGAATCTATCAGTTCTTTCTCCTCTCCTGTTTCATCCCTTTGTATTATCCCTATAAGATTGACATGATATTTTTTCCGTAATTGGAGATCATTAAGGCTTTTATCCCAGAATGCGCGCGGGGCTTCGATCTTTACCAGATCATGTTCGAAAGAAATGGGGATTACGTCTAGGATATTGGTGAGTATTAAACTTTTGCCGAGTTTTACAGCCATCTCTTCTTCCGGATGTATAATATAGTCCGCGCCGACCAGTTTAAAAATCCGGCTCTGTATTCCTTCCGGGCCTTTTGTATATACCTTTGGAACGCCCATTTGTTTTAAAAGTGCGGTTACAAGCACACTCGATTCAAATTTGCCTCCTATGCACACGACAGCAGTATCCACCTTGTGAATACCCTGAAGTTTTAATGCCTCTTCATCCGTGGCGTCCAGGCAGAGGGCTACGGATACATGATCCTTTATATGGTCGATCGGCTCTTCCTTACAGTCAATGGCGACGACGTCTCCTCCTTCTTCGGTTAGAGTCAAAGCCAGTTTATATCCAAAACGGCCTAATCCTATTACAGCAAATTTCGGCATAATCTTTTCTCTTTTTCCTCAATTTCATGTAAGCATGACATTTTCTTCGGGATAAGAATATTTATTTCCCATAGCATGACGCCCTATAATCAAAAGGAATGTAAGAAGCCCGATCCTTCCTATCAACATGCTTATAATGATAATCCATTTTCCCGCACAAGACAGATGAGGGGTTAATCCCAGAGATAATCCAACTGTGCCCATAGCGGACAGCTCCTCAAATAAAATGACCTCAAATGATGCATCCTCGGTAACCGTAAGTCCTAATGCAAATACGCCGGCTATTGCAAGATATATTATAACGACCAGAAATGCGTTTCTTACTGTAGTATCAGGTATCTTGCGGTTACCCACCTCAACATGCTGCCTGCCGTTCCAGGCACTTCGGATCGCAATAAAAATCAATGCCACTGTCACGGTTTTTATTCCTCCTCCGGTAGATCCTGGAGATGCGCCGATTACCATCAGAATCATCATAAGTAATTGTGTCGGAAGGCTGTAACCCGATATGTCAACCGTGTTAAAGCCGGCCGTTCGTGACGTTATGGACTGAAATATCGCGTCTCTTACACCATGGCACTGATATGTACGTATCTGAGATGATTCAAAAAAATAGATCCATATGGCACCGGTAAGGATAAGTATCAAAGAGAACCATATGACAACCCTGGTCTGAAGAGAAAAGCGTCCTTTACCCCTATTGTGTGATTGTATCCATTGATGCGGATCAAATATCTCTACCAAAACAGAAAACCCTAATCCGCCAAGGACAATGAGAGAGGCTATTGACAGAATCGCTCCTGAATTTGTACGGCACTCCATAAGGTTATTGCTGAACAATGAAAAACCCGCATTACAGAAGGCAGAGACGGAGTGAAAAATGGAAAACCATAATGCCTTGATTGCGCCTAATTCATTATGCCAGAAAATAAAAAGAAAAATCGTGCCCAAGAACTCCGTCAGGAACGTGATCACAATTATGGTTATCAAGAAACGTCCTATTTTACCGAGGAATTCGACACTGAGCATATCCTGCATCATAAGCGTTTCTTTCATGCTAAGCCCCTTTCCCAATAAAAGGGAAAAGGCCGCCGTGTAGGTCATTATTCCCAGTCCTCCGATCTGAAGCAGGATGAGAATGAAAAATTTTCCGATAGGGCTCCATACGGTCGCAGTATCTACTGTTATAAGTCCTGTCACACAGACGGCGGATGTGGCGGTAAAAAGGGAATCTAAAAAACAAACACCTCCTGTATGAGCCTGTGAGCGCGGCAGCATCAAAAGCAACGCGCCTATGACGATTATTGTTACATAGCTTATAATCAGCAGATATTCCGGCTTGATTTTAAAAAAGGGGATGGCGTGTCTTCCCTGTAATGATCGGATTATAAGAAGAAGAATAAGATAGATCTGAACCAATATAATATAGATCTTGGCCAGAGATACTACATTGACGGCGTGAAGAAATGTAACAACAGGAGAAAAATGAATGGCCTGTTTTAGAAAAAGAAACTCCAGACCAAATAAAAATATAAGGAAAATCTGAACGGCATGCAGTCTCCAAAAGCGAGGATCTTTTCCCTGGAAAAAGATTTTTATTAAGAGTTCCAGAATAAATACGGTGATAATAAAATAATCCAGGTAATGAAGCCATGCCAGTATCTTTGAGGAGACATAAAATCCATATTCCGTGATCAATGAGATCAATGCCGTAAGGGCCAGCAGACGCATAAACATATTTAAATGGTTTTGGAATCTTTCCATTATTTCGCCCTGTCTCTATCAATGGATGTCAACAAATAGCCCGGCAACCACATAAGGGTTGCCCTAAGGGGCATCGGCGTTGTAGGAACACGGGGGAGTGAATCGTTACGATGATCCCATTCCCACCGTTATCCTGCATGAGATGTCTTCCAAAGAGTTCCGCCAGAATCGGGCTGGCCTAATTCAGA
>QKDP01000373.1 GCA_003252055.1 Desulfobacter postgatei
GCTGCCGGGTTCTTAAAGCCATTCAGGACGGAGAGTTGACCGAAGCCAGATTTGAAAACTACCTCAAAATGAAACGAGAAATAGAATATGTTTCCGCCCGGAAAAACAAGAGTGCAGATCGTGTGGAAAAGGAGCGGTGGAAAGGGGTGTCCATGAAGATCAAGTCCATAAACAAAAAGAAGTCCTTTTGATCAGGGGGGCTATTCAATCATGTTCTTTGTAAATTATACCGGTCCTTTCGGATTTATAAAACCCCGGACAGCAGTTCGCGATAGTGAAACGCTTAGTCAGCAGTTTTTGACACCGTCTATCATTGCCGGCATTGAAAAAAACTGTTCCCAGAGCTTCTGGCCAAACCTTTCGGGCTTTATAAAGTAAAAAGACACAGGCTCTCATATAAACAAATTTCCCATCAGCAGGAACAGATCCAGCTGAGACATGGGGTAATAAGTCAGCAACAAACCTTTTAATCAGACCAATGTGGAATGGACTTGTTTGTCTTGCTCAGGAATAAATCCAACGGATTATAATCACATCGTAATTTGATCAGAAGCAAGTCAGCGTGCAGATTTTTGTACTGTTGTTGACAAGAAGCAATCTCTTATCTTATGATTCATGATTGTTCAATGTGTTGAACAGGTTAATCTATATCAATTACGGAATCACAACAAACATATGACTCAAAATACATTCAACCCCGGCAGCAAGGGAATGCAGTTCCAATACATTACAAGGCTGGCCGCCGGCCTGTTGGCACTGCTTTTTTTTTCATCCTGTACAATGGGAAAACACGTAACGTCCGTTGATGATTCGCAGGTCCGCCAATCAGAGAAAATAGAGAAAGAAAATACAGTCGTCGATGGTTCCCGGATTCGCCAATTAGAGAAAAAAAATGCGGAGCTGACCAGCAAGCTGGCTGAGCAGAAACTGCTTTCAAAAAAATTACAACAAACATTGCTCATAAAGCATGAAGAAACCGATGCCTGCCGGCAGACCAACGAAAAACTGATTAAAGAACTGTCACAAAGCAAGGCTAAACTGGCGCTCCGGGGCAGCAAACTGGAAGCGGCCACCCTTATCGCCGAGGCCACGGCCGTTATCAGAAATATAGAACAAAAACCCTTGAATGAGCCGCAGAAAATTATCCGGGATAGAGCATTAGAAAACCTTAAAGAGAGTAAACATCAACTGGCAGAAGGAAACTATGAAAGTGCGGCCTACTTGTCCAGAGACGCGATGGAGCAGGCAAAAGGCATTGATATAGGTGAAGATAGCAGCACCGGCGGTCCGGCGGGAAAGGAAATCTTTTTTTCAACGCCCTTGCAGATGAAATTGTTTACAACCGGGAATCTCCGGGAAGGCCCGTCTATAAAAGCGGGTATCAAAAAAGTACTTCAGGAGGGAAGCAACGTTATTGCCGTCGGCTATAAACAGAATTGGGTGAAAGTCAAATTAGCAGATACTGACGAGACCGGCTGGATACATCTGTCCCTTTTGTATTGACATATTTTCCGGCCCTTCCAGCATCCATTTAGTGGTCGTCGTCAGCCGCCTGGTAAAAAACCCGGTTTCGTCCCTCGTTCTTGGCACGGTAGAGTGCCAGATCGGCTCGAGTGACGACTTTTTGCTCATGCCCGTCCTGTTCCTGGACTCTGCCGATACCAACGGAAATGTGGACTTGGATCTCCTGATCTTCATGAATAAATATATGACTTGCAACGGCTTTTCTGATACGTTCTGCCACCTGGATGGACTCATCCATCCCGGACTCTGCAAGGATCACGATAAATTCCTCCCCGCCGTACCGGCCGGCAGAGTCGACAATACGCAAATTTTTATTAAAGAGTTCCGCCACCTGTTTGAGTACCGTATCTCCAGCCTGGTGTCCATATGTATCGTTAACAACTTTAAAGTGATCCACGTCAAGCATTAATACGGAAAATACTCTTTTATACCGGCGGTAATACTCGTAGTGATCCTGTAAGATAGTCATCACCTGCTTTCTGTTATTCAAACCTGTCAGGGGATCAGTGGTCGCCAGCTGCTCCAGTTCTGTCTGGCTGAGCTTCAGTTTGGCGACCATTTCATTGAACACGGTGGTTGCAAATCCAAGCTCATCGTTGCGGCCTACAGGAAGCCGGACATCCAGATCACCTTCGGCCACCCTTTCAGCGCCTCTGGTCAAAGCCGACAGCGGCACCATGATCTGCCGGGTCAGCAGATACGCCACAATACCCATAAGAACACTAAAACAGCTGATAATAATAATATTCCGATGGCGGGCATGGATGAGCCCGGAGAAAGCCTTTTCATAATTTTCTGCAATAAAAAGCCCCCATCCCAGTTCTCGAAAGGGGACAACCAGCCCCGTTAAGCGCTCACCCATGCCGTTGGTATATTCATGAAGCTTTTGCCTGTCACCAGACGGCGCCAGATGGATTGCATTGAGAATTTTTTTGGCCCCCCTGCCATACAGAAACTGCTGACCTGTTTTTATATCCACAAGGGATTCATAGGTCCAGCCACCGGAGTCTCCAAATTTCGCCGGATCCAATAAAGGCAGTAATCCAGTGAGTCTGACTTCAATCGCCAGCAATGTTTCATATTCATAAAGCTGATCCAGAAAAAGGGGAACACCGATCAGGATAAGAGGCGACTTATCCCTTGAATCAATATACGCGTTTCCCTTGAACCATTGTTTGTTTGAAATCTGTTCGATGTAATCATCAGGAAAGGGAAACGGCCGGTCACGGCCGCCGCTTTCAGAGGCAGCGATAACAGAACCGGTCCTGGAAAGAATAAAAATCCGGACATAATATTTAAATTGATGCTGCAGTGTACTGAGGTAGGTTTCAAGTATTTTGATATTCTGGAGCCGTTTTTTACTGTCATCCGCCTTTTCTTCAGGCGTTTTAACATAAGCTGTAACGTTTTCCGATACAATTGACGTGTTGGAGAACACAGTCAGATCATAAACCCGTTTTTTAAGCCATAGGGAAATTTCCTGTTCCATGATCTGTGCAGAGTCGGCAAACTTTTGCTTAACCTTTTCCTCCAGGGTGGTTTGCAGCATGTTCTGGAGCAAAAGCCCCATGGATAGAGACGGTATGATCGTGACCAATACCGCAAAAACAAGAATTCGGTTCCTGATACTCAATAGATATCTCTTTTTATTTTTCCATTTACCCATAGATTACTGAGGTTTACACGTCTCTATTTAGCATCCGCTTTTGAAGAAAAGAATAAACTAAAAAGATCCGGATGACAACCGCATTCATCCGCCATGATAGACGCTCGGTACCGCTATTTTTCAGGTGGCGCAGGGTTGTTCAGGCGGTCAAAATTTGCAAATATACTATTGATGGTTGCTCTGCAGCGGGTCATTTCATCCGGATCTATTCCCTGCCCTGCTTCATCTAACATTTCTTCTACAAAACCAACAAGATGGGGTTTTAATTCTTTGGCTTTGTTTGTAAGGTAAACAAGGTTGCTGCGTTTATCATTTCGGTCAGGAATTCTGAGCACAATATTTTTTTTCTCAAGTCCATTTAAAAGGCGGGTAATGGCGGCTTTGTCTTTAACAACGGTCCGGGCAAGGGACTGCTGGGTCTGGCCGTCCTGACGGTAAAGATGGACAAGGATGCTCCACTGCTCATAACTGACATCAATTCCGGCGTCCTGGAATTTTTTTGACAGCCGCTTTATGATTGCCCGGGATAACCGGCCCACAAGATAGCCAATGGATTGGTCAATGATCTTGTTGTAGTTGTCCACTTAAATTTTCTTTTTAAACCTATTAATCAAGTAGTGTTCGGGAATTATTGGATAATTTTTGTAACCCACTCGGGAATAGTACCGATTTCCACACCGAACACCGGTATAACCACCAAATATGTCAATATTACAGTAATGATGAGACCAAGAATATTCAGTCCGAATCCCGATTTAACCATTTTAGGAATGGTGACATACCCTGATCCAAAAACAATGGCATTGGGCGGGGTTGCCACCGGTAACATGAATGCGCAGGATGCTGCAATGGCTGCCGGTACAATCAATAGAAGCGGACTCTGTCCCAGTCCGATGGCGACAGCTGACAAGATGGGCATCACCATGGCGGCGGTGGCGGTGTTTGAAGTGAGCTCTGTTAAGAAAATGATCAATGCGGCCACTGCAATGACCAAAATGACAACCGGCGCGTTTTCCATGAGCCCCACCTGATTTCCGATCCAGTTAGCCAGCTTGGTGGTCTGGAATCCGGCTGCCATGGATAACCCACCCCCAAATAGAATCAACACGCCCCAAGGCATTTTGGAGGCCCACTCCCAGTTCATGACAAACAGGTTTTTTTTCCAATCAATGGGAATGACAAAGAGGAGTAAGGCACCTGTCATGGCAATGGCCGCATCCGTGACTAATTTAGGATCTGTAAAAATCATTGGGCCAAATTGTTTTCTGAAAATCCATCCCATGGCAGTTAAAAAAAAGACCAAGGCGGTCCATCGCTCTCCCGTACTCATGGCTCCCATTTTTCTCAGCTCTTCGGCAATGAGATCTCGGCCACCAGGTACTTTTTTTAATTTCATAGGGTTGGCAAACTTTATCAACCATAACCAACAGAGGGGGAGCATGACCAAAACCAGAGGCACCCCTACCATCATCCATTTGGCAAAGGTAATTTCATAACCATATGTTTTGGATAGATACCCGGCCAATACCGTATTGGGCGGTGTACCGATCAGGGTGGCAATTCCGCCGATGGAGGCTGCATAGGCGATTCCCAGCATCAGGTTGAGACCGAATGCAAACTTTTCGGGACTGAAGTCGATCTCTTTATCCAATCCCTCTTTTTTTCCTTCTTCGATCACATGATAGATGATCGCAAGGCCGATGGGCATCATCATCACGGTGGTGGCCGTATTTGAAACAAAAGCGGATAATACTGCCGTGGCAACCATAAAGCCGAAGATCAATCTTCCCGGAGAGAAACCAACGATTTTGATGATATTCATGGCGATCCGGCGATGCAGATTCCACCGCTGCATAGCAAGGGCAATGATAAAGCCGCCCATGAACAAAAAAATGAGCTGGCTGGCATAGGGAGCGGCCGCATTTTTGGTGTTCATGATTCCCAGCAAAGGAAACAGAGCAATGGGTAATAAGGAAGTCGCTGGAATAGGAATCGCTTCAGTCATCCACCATGTCGCCATGAGTAGCGCCACAGCGGCCATTTTCTGGGCTGCTGGCTCCATCCCGCCAGGTGTTGGGACGATCAGCATGATGAAAAAAAGAATTGAGCCGAGAAACAACCCGATTTTTTGACGTAGGGTATACTCTTCAGGTTCGCCTTCATCTATGCCACCCGGGCTACCTTTCAGACGTCTGACATGCTCAGCTGGTGCATTATCCAACTGTCTGGCCAATTCCACCGGATCTGTCTCTTTTTCATGTAAATAGGCAGTATCCTTTTTAACAAAATCGAATACTGTCCTGGGTTTGAACAGAAGCACCCCCTTAGTTTCATGATGCATTTGCCACAACTTATCCCATACTAAACTTGACATAACAAATCTCCAGATCTTCCCAAAAATTACATTGCCATATATTAATCTTTGGTTTCGCTTCAGTAGTGTCCGGTTAGGTTTTTGCTTACCTTCAAAAAACGTTATTTTTGATTTTTTTTATTAAAAGGGGTATGCGCTATCTTTTGTCCATGCAGATCCGGGCAGCCACATTGACCGCTTCAACACCGTCGGAGGAATATTCCGCGCCAATGGATTCGGCCCACTCCCGGGTCACCACGGCACCTCCCACCATGACCTTGCATTCAAGCCCGTTCTCCTTTACCAGGGCAATAACCTCGGGCATGCGCACCATGGTGGTGGTCATCAGGGCGGACAGACCGATAAGATCTGCCTTGTGGGTCTGAGCCGCCTCAAGGATCTTTTCGGCCGTGACATCCTTGCCCAGATCAATCACATCAAACCCGAAATTTCTGAGCATCAGCACCACGATGTTTTTTCCAATGTCGTGGATATCCCCCTGGACCGTGGCAAAGACCAGGGTGCCCTTTTTTTCCTTGGAACCGGACGCCTGAAGGGCGGGTTCAAGAACGGCAAACCCCTTTTGCATGGTCTCGGCACTGGCAATGAGCTGGGGAAGGAAATACTTTCTTGCATCATAGTATTCCCCCACGGTCATGATGGCTGGAATCATCTTTTTCTCCAGCAGTTCGGACGGGGCAATCCCCTTTTCAAGGGCTTGATTACAAAGC
>QKDP01000158.1 GCA_003252055.1 Desulfobacter postgatei
GCTAAAATATGATGAAACTGCCTTTAGAAAGCAGTCAGAGTAAATGCCCCCCCCCTTTTTTAAAGGCGTTATTTTAAACGAAGGTGTACGATAGCAGATAATCGTATTTTATCCATATGAGAGAAAATCAGCAGATACTAATTATTTAAATAAGGAGATTGAACGTGAAGAAGATGATTATGAATTTTTTGAAAGATGAAGAGGGTGTCACTGCAATTGAATATGCTTTGATTGCAGGTTTAGTTGCCGTTGCAGCTATTGTTGCCTGGACTAATTTAGGTACATCTGTCAGTACTCAGGCGCAAGGTATCGCTGATAAAGTTGCGGCTCCTTAAGATTTATTCTTTGGATCATACTCCCCCCTCTTGGGTCCACCAGGGGGGGGTGTTTATAGAATCGCAGGCCAGGTCATAACTGATTCGGTAATAAATAACTAAGGTATTAAATTTTTAATACGGCAAGGTTAAAGCTTTTTCCGTACATTCAAAATAAAACGAACAGTAAGGGAGAATGCAATATACATATGGATATATACGATCACCAAGTTACGTTTATTTTGTTTACCGCAATTCTTATTCTTGCCGCTTTTTTTGATATTCGTCACAGGAAAATATCCAATTTTCTCACCTTCCCGGCAATCTTAGTCGGTCTTGCCTTTCATTTCAGTACCGGTGGATTACAGGGACTGTTTTTCAGTCTTAAGGGCCTTGGCCTTGGTTTTGCCCTGCTGATTCCCTTTTATGCGGGCGGGGGGATGGGGGCCGGAGACGTCAAGCTGATGGCTGCTGTGGGGGCCTTTGTGGGAACCTCTCAGGTGTTAAAAATTTTTTTGCTGACCGCAGTTTCAGGCGGGGTATACGCCCTGGTGTTGATGATTGCCCGGGGAACCGTACTCCGGGAACTGCGTTTTGTCATGCTTATTCTGGGCCAGGCGGTTTCCGGCGGCGGCCTTGCGGCGTTGCAGACCCAGGTGAATGCCCGTGAGGATATGCATTACACGGTTCCCTATGGCCTTGCCATCGCCATGGGCACAACCCTGTCGTTTTTCTGGCCTTGATGCCGGACGTTTTCCAAATTGAATCTAAGAAAATATGTATACATGGAGTTAAAAAATGAACCCAAATAAACGTCTGATTTTTCTGGTCCTGGCCCTGGCCGTCGCCGGAACCGTCAGTTTCCTTACGTTCAAAATGGTTATGAAAAAGCCCGAGGCGGCCCCGGAGGTCAGCAGGGTTGAAACCGAGCTGATTGCCGTGGCTGCCAGGGATGTGGAGCGGGGGGCTGAACTGGCCCGGGAGGATATTATACTGGTGCCTTTCCTCAAAACGTCAATTCCCCAGGGCAGTTTAAGTGATACGGAAAAACTTGTGGGCCGGACCCTTGTTCAGTCGGTACGGAGAACCGAAATGCTGCTGGAATCAAAACTTGCGCCCACGGACGCCAAAAGCGGCGGGATGGCCGTCATTGTTACGCCCGGCAAGCGGGCCATGGCTGTCAAGGTGGACAAGGTGATCGGAGTTTCCAATTTCCTTAAGCCCGGCCACTTTGTTGATGTACTTGTTTCCATAAAAAATGAGCAGGGTGATCAAAAGAAGCAGGGAAACAATGATGATTTCATGACAAAAATGGTCCTGGAAAATATCCTTGTCCTCTCCTCAGGCCCCGAGCTGGCGGAAGGGGATAAAAAAGATGCCAAAGCCTATGATGTCGTGACCCTGGAGGTCAATCCCGAAGAGGCGGAAAAGCTAGGGCTGGCATTGACCCGGGGAAAAATTCAGCTGGCTTTGAGAAACTATTCCGACAAGGAAGACGAATTGACCAAGGGCGCTACGGTCACAACTCTGCTGGCTTCGTATCAGGTTGCCCGGAATGCTGAGTTTGTCAAAAAAGTTGAAGAAAAAAAAGTGGTAAACAAGGTGGTGGCGGTCAGAAGGCCAAGAACAATCACGGTTGAAGTGATGAATGGTAACGATGTGCAGCGCATACAGATGAAACGGAGGTAAGGGGCAGATGCGATTTAAACGTTCGATCGGCAAAATTTTTCTTTTGGCGGCTGTTTCCTTCCATGCACTGTGGCTTGCAGTACCGACCTGGAGTGGTGCTGTGCAGATACAGGTGGTGGAAGGAGAGACCCAGCGCCCCCTGGAACTTGTAGTGGGAACCCTTGGTAAGATACGGTCAACAAAACATGTGGTACGAGCTTATATTGCCAATCCCAAGGTGGCGAAGATCATATACTCAAACACCCAGTCATCCAATTGGGTGTTCTGCTCGGCAAAGGCCCCGGGCACAACCCAACTGACGTTGTGGGACCAAAAGAATACCATTATCGGCATTTACAATATTAATGTTATCGCTGACCTGACACCCCTGAAAAAGACCCTGCATGACATTTTTCCCAACGAAAATATACGGGTTTTTCCAACCCATAATAGCATTACCCTCACCGGCACGGTTTCCGGTGCAGGGACCATCAGTAATGTTGTTGAGCTGGCCGAATCTTATCTTGAGTCCAGCGGCCAGGGCAACAAGGGCAAGGTGATCAACCTGCTTCAGGTGGGCGGCATCCAGCAGGTGATGCTGGAGGTCCGGATCGCAGAAATGTCTCGTTCCATCGGGGAGGAGATGGGGGTGAATTTCAACTGGATGACTGACAATACCATTGGGTTGAGCCTTTTGGATCAGATCACCCAGTTGCCGGCAGACGGCTTTCCGGAAAATGCCCTGGAGGTCTCCTCCAGTGTCAATGCCATATTTTCCTATTTTTCCGGATCGGAAATGTGGACCCTTCTGATAGACGCCATGAAAGAAGAAGGGCTTATTCAAATTTTAGCCAAACCGACCCTTATTTCCCTTTCCGGACAGCCTGCCCATTTTCTGGCCGGCGGCGAGTTTCCTGTGCCGGTGCCCGATGATGACGGGGTCGGCGTGGAATGGAAGGAGTTTGGCGTTAAACTGAATTTTACGCCCACAGTGCTGGATGACGGCATTATCAGCATGAACGTAAGCCCCGAGGTTTCCGAAATTGATTATACCGCAGCCATGACCATTTCCGGTTATGTTGTTCCCGGCCTTACCACCCGGAAAGCATCAACCCGGGTGGAACTTAAAGACGGACAAAGTTTTGCCATTGCAGGGCTGCTGAACAATACCGTCCGGGAGTCAATCCATAAATTTCCTCTTCTGGGAGATATTCCGATACTGGGGGCGTTGTTCAGGAGCAGCAGTTTCCAGAAAGATGAAACCGAACTGGTTATTGTGGTTACCCCGCATCTGGTTAAACCGTTTTACGCCGGGTCACAGCCTTTGCCTACGGACTCCTTTGTGGAACCGGACAGTTTTGAGTTCAATATGCTCGGCCTCATGGAGGGACGGGACCATGCAGACAACAAAACAGGTGTGCCCCAACCGCCTAAAAAGGGGCTTGAGGGTAATTTCGGCTATATTATTCCGGAGTAATTTTTCAGCATAACAATGTATCCATGGGAGCATGAGTATGAAATTTACAACAGCGATGACGATGATTGTTTTTTTTGCCCTGGCAATGCTTACCGGCTGCGCCCAGCGGGAAAGCCGGGTGGCTGATTTTTACGGTGTCTCTTATGAACTGGCTAGGTTCAATCAGATATATGACATGGATGCCGGGAAAAAAAATGTGGAACCGGTTGACCGCCATGACGGAAAGGCTGCGGCGTCCACTGTTGAAAGTTATCAGGAGAGCTTTAAAGTCAAGCAGAAGGTAACAGTGGAACATAAAGTTAAAACCGGAAGTTATCAAGCAATGTAGCAATTTAAAAAAACACGGTCAGGATTAAAAAAAAATAATAATGCGTCGTGCCAAAGAGGTGTATGCAAAATGAAAATCATGTCTGAAAGCGGGGTGGCGGCAATAGAATTTGCCCTGGTATCTCCTATACTTATTTTCCTTCTTTTCGCCATTATTGAATTCAGCATTGTTTTATATGACAAGGCAATCATTACCAATGCCAGCCGGGAGGCGGCCCGTTCAGCCACTGTATTTAATGGAGACCCATCCGACGCTGCTGTAAACGCCGTGGTAGACAGCTATCTGAGCAACCATCTGATAAGTCTTGGCAGCAACAACACCCATAGCGTCGTAGTCTCCCAGACAGGTGGTGATCTGACCGTGTCGGTCAACTACACCTATGATTTTCTTGTTCTGCCTGATTTCACCTCTTTGAACCTGAGTGGAACAACAGTGATGCGCATGGAATGATTTTCGGGGAAGAAAAAACATGAACAATCCATTTGCCGGAATTTTGAATAATGAAAAAGGTTCTGTGCTGATTATGAGCACCCTGGCCCTGGTGGCCTTTTTAGGATTTGCCGCCCTGGCCATTGACATTACGCATCTGACAGTGGTGAAAAATGAACTGCAGGACGCTGCCGATGCCGGAGCCCTGGCCGGTGCTGCGGTTTTGTTTAATTCTGATGATACCATTAATGGTGCTGCGGATGATGAGGCCGAGAGGGTGGCTACCAGCAACATGAGCGACCAGCAGCTCATAGAGGCGACTGAGGTGACGGCCCAAAGGGGCCACTGGTCCTTTACCGATAAGGCATTTACAGCCAACAGCTCTACGGACCAGGTTGACTGGGTGAATATGACGAGCCAGCAACTTGATACTGATACCGATTATATAAACGCGGTTCAGGTGACGGTCACCCGCAATGATGTTGCCGCTTTTTTTGCCAACGTGCTGGGGTTGACCCGGTTCCTGGCTGCTGCCGATGCGGTAGCCTATATCGGCTTTGCCGGGGCGCTTGAGCCCGGTGATGTTGACCAGCCCATCGCCATATGCGAAGGATCTATCATTGATGGAAACGGGGACTATACCTGTAACATGGGCAGGATGATAAACAGCGGTCAGGATGAACTGACAGGGGAGACCGGCGGATGGACAAGTTTTGAACAGGATCCGGATGACGAAGATGGATGTATTGAGTCGGGCACAAATGCACATGATGTAAACGCCCTGGTCTGTCAATCGGGAAACCCTGATTATATAGAATTGGGGAAGGCTGTGGCCGCCACTGGCGGAGAGGTACAATCGGCCTTTAATTCGTTCATTGATTGCTGGATGGCAAATGCTGATACCAACGAGGATGGTGTGCCGGATAAGGCTTGGAACGTGAGTTTACTTGTTGTTGACTGTGGTGATGCCAATAACATGCAAAACTGTGTACCGGTAAAGGGGATGGTCTATGTTGACATTATATGGGTAAACGGCAGTGTCAACGATCAAAACCTCAAGGTTGCCGACATTCCCAGCCAGATGGAAGACTGGTCGTGTACGCCTGCATCCGACAGCCAGGATGATATAAAGGCTTGCTGGGATAGTTTTGCTGATCATTTCAATCTGGAGAATGTTGACGGGAGTACCGCGCCATACCAGGCAAAGGCAATTTATTTCAAGCCCAACTGTGAGGTCCATGCGCCCTCGGGAGGGACAAGCGGTAATAATTACGGTGTTCATGCCGCTTATCCAGTACTGGTCGAGTAATATTTATAGGAAAAAAAATTATGTCCACATCTAAAAAAATATCTGTCAAGCTGTCCATTAAGACCGCTGTGGTTAAACATACACTTGAGGGCATCATCAAAGAAATGCCCAAATTTTCCCTGGCGGTTGATGATAAAGCCAACTATGTTGATATCCTTGTCCTGGAAGTAGGGCAGAACCTGGAGGTTGAGTTTGAGGCGGTCCGGTCCTTTGTCCAGGATGGTGTTGTGGGAACTGTTTTTCTGACCTCATCACTGGGCACCCCCGAGGTTCTGCTCAATGCCCTGCGGTATGGCGCCAAGGAGTTTTTCCAGCAGCCGATCAATCATGACGAAGTGGTGGCGGCCTTTGCCAAGGTGGCGGATCAGATGCTCATTGGCGGCCCCAAATTCGACAACCGGGCTTCCGGAAAAATAATTACGGTTTTGGGCACCAAGGGGGGGGTGGGAACCACGACTGTTGCCCTGAATTATGCGGTCGCCCTGAAAGCCCTGCATGGGGATAAAGCTGTCGCCCTGGTAGACATGAACCGGATGTTCGGAGACATTCCGCTTTTTCTTGATCTGAAGTCCAAATTCAGTTGGGAAGAGCTGGCCAATAATATTGATCGCCTGGATTCTATTTTTTTAAAAAAAGCGCTTCTTTGTCACTCAAGCGGTATATATGTGGCACCGCCGCCGGCCAAGCTGGAATCGGCCGTCGGGATGCAGCCCGAAGTTATCCGCAAGCTTCTA
>QKDP01000270.1 GCA_003252055.1 Desulfobacter postgatei
TATTTTTATTATCTTTGTTCTGTTTAAGAAAAGAGGCGACCATGGCCAAGGCGCCAGGAGCAATGGCAACAGGTTTAAGACCTGCGGCGATAAGGCTTGCATGGTAAGACTTAAGTATCTCTTCCTCAATGGACCCGGAAAAGACCAATGGTGCCGACTGTTGTGTTTTCAGCTCATACCGCAAAAAGTCGGTCACCACAGGGCCCAGTTCCTTTGGGAACCTGGTCTTAAGTTCCAGGGGCAGGACCTGCCGGATTTTTGACCGGGATGTAAAGGGTAAACTGATATTTCGAAAATAAAACCGGCCGGCCGGCAAAAGGAGCATAACCTGGACCGGATTGTCCTTTTTAATGGCCGGGTTAACGGCCTGTACAACAGACGCCAGTCCTGCATCAAACAGGGTCTGATCTTCCTTAACCGTTTCAAAATCTTCATAGGCCACACGGGACAAAGCCTGAACCGTATGGGATTTCCCGCGCCCATCCACCAGCCAGGCATCAAGCCCTGTGCGATTTTCACGGATGATCAAAAGGGGGTCTGCCATGGTCTATCCTCTTTCCATTTGAAGAATCCGGCAGGACCATTTGCCTGTCATATCCTGTTTTTCCCGTTTAATTACAGCATGCAAGGTGATTCGATAACCATTTTTTTTTGCCGTACAGTCCAGGCTGAAAATACTGCTTGAATACGTAATCACCTTTTCAAACGACTTTTTTTCATCATCACTTAGGGCAATGACATCCTCATACCATCCGGATTCAAGGGTATGGGTATATTCCTGGCCTAAGCTTGCCTTTTCAGACCGATAATCGGCAAGTTCTATGGCATTTGCGTCCCGGCCTTCGGGCAGAAGCGCTGCAAGCACCGCCACAGGGGCGGTATTGATATTTACCTTGCCTGAAAATACAAACCGGTTCTCTTCCGAACCCTGGTCCTCTGAAAGGCCGTATACGGTAAACATGTTCTTTACATCAGCCTGAATCGACTCGTCCATCCCCTGACGGATATATGACGGGGATAAAATTGCGTCAACAACTCCTTTGACAAGGAAAAATTCACTGATATGCCTTAGGGGACCATTGGTACAGGCATAAGGCAAATCCAGGGATTCATAATAATTTGACTCGGCGCCTGTCAACCCTGTTATGGCATCATCGTCCTTTGAGTCAAGCCAGTCCTTAAGCGCATTAACAATTTCAACGGCGCCGCCGGCGCCTTCGGGCTTGTCTTCCGGCGCTGCAAGGGTTAAAAACCGTTCCAGTACCATCATCTGACCATGATTGGGTTCATTGCCTGGAAATTGTTTGAGCAGTGCATTTAACTGTAATTTTCCCATCTCATCGGAAATTTTCAGGGATAAGTTTTCCGGATTTAATCCCATGGCGGCCACAGCCAGGGAAATCTGTTCCGAATCCGCCCATGGTTCCTGGATGGAATCAATCTCGTTGTCAGCCCCATCCATGGCCAGGATCATCATGGCAAGGTGGATGCCGGACATGGCCATTTCCCGGGCCGCAAACATATCGTTCTCAGCGATGGTCCCCGACGCCGCCTGTTTTGCAAGGCGCCCGGCCTCCAACGCCACCACGCAAAGAATGGCAACCACAGCAATGGTGGCAATCAGGGCCATACCCTTTTGATTGCGGTAAATATTTATATGAAAGTTCCAGTAAGTTCTTAAATTACTTTCATGTTTTGTTGTGGGTTGCGCCTGGGTGTTAATAGACCAGGTCAGCCCATGGCTGTTATTCACCAGCCTGCCTCTGTACCGGTAAAACCACGGCAGTTTCATATATTTTTTCTTTATTTTCACTTTTCAGGGTCAAGCCGATGTTCAATACGCACGGCAGGGACACCCCATCACTGTCCTTATTCTTATCCTTATCCGCATCCCAATCCTGGTGTTCATTGCGCTTTGAATCAATGAAGCCAATGGTAAATCCGGTAATATTTTCGGCAAGGACCGGGTCTAAGCACGGATCTGTGTCCCTGTCACTGCCAATGGGGCGCTCAGCCCGGCATAGATCAAACGATTCCTGACTGTTTTTTCGAACATAATAGGTTACACGAACTACACCGGACGGCCTGCTGCGCCCCGTCTGAAGTCCCGAAAGGCAGGCAAATCCGAGGGTTGAAAACGTCTCTCCACCTGCGCTGCTCTCTTTTCCGGTCATCTGGAAAGTATCCACGTCCTGATCATGGACACTATCCTGAACACGTATTATCCTGGATTCCGGCACGTACATGTCGGTCAGATCATCCTGAATTCTTCTGAATGCATCCCTGGCCCGTTCATTATAGTCAACACCGTGTGCAATGGACTGCCCTGTAGATATAAATGCATTAAAAGATGAAAACAGCATGACCATAATAAATGAAAAAAGAACAAGGGCCACCATCAGTTCCATCAAGGTGAATCCGCAGTCTGTCCGGTTAACTTGCAGGGGCATACCTGAATGTTTCAACATGGTAGGATCGATCCCCCTGCTCCCGTGTTATTGTCAAGTCAATTTTTTTCAATGTGCCGACCTTGTCGGCCAGATCCGGCATAATATCAGAGAAGTTGGCGGTTACATCCGTCACCTCACAATGCCAGGCATACCCTTTAACCGCCTGGTCAAACTCGCCTTTCAGCTCCGGGTCATTTATGGAAAGCTCAATTTGGGCAAGGGCCTTGGCGGCAAGATACCGCGCCGTTGTCTGGAAATCATCGGCTCCGGCAAGATTGATGGTGCCGGACTGCATCCTGAACAATGCCACCATAACCGTTGCAATAATGGCCATGGCCACCATCATCTCAATAAGAGTAAAGCCGCCCTGCCCCCGACAATCGCCACCATCCCCGGGTCGACAGGTTGTTTTAGATGCAGTCGTCATAGGACACATACCGGTCGATCAGGTGAACTTTTTTCCGGAACATGCATATTTGAATGGTCATCTCCCGACCCTGTTCCCGGACATGAATCAGGACCCGGTCTGAATACCCTTTGCTGAAAAAACAGATGCTTTTGTCATCACTATTCCTCCGGTCGTCATCCGGGAATTCCAGATTGAGCAATTGCAGATCACCGTCCAGGGACTCGCTATTATTTCGGGCGGCCTGCCGGGAATCCTCATCCATTGTATCATCCGTCACATACATTTTCCCGGAACCGGAATCCATATAAAGGGTAAAATTTTTATTTTCCACCATGGCCCTAAGCTTTAAATTCTCCAGAAAAAACACCAATCCGGATACGTGATCAGAGGCGTTTGAAGTCAAATGAATCTGCCGGAACAATGGGATTGAAAACAGCAGAACAATGGTGAAAATGCCCATCACCACCATCAGTTCAACAAAGGTAAATCCAGATGGATTATTTTTGTTCTTCCCAGTTGGTGATGTCCGCATTGATTCCCTCCCCTCCTGATTCTGTGTCCGCACCATATGAAATCAGGTCAAACGTGCCGTGGACACCGGGACACAGGTAGACATACTCGGTTCCCCAAGGATCTTTGGGCATTCTATTCTTTTCAAAATACCCGTTTTCATTCCAACTGCGGGGGACGGGATCGGTGGTCGGTTTTTCGATCAGGGCTAAAAGGCCCTGTTCCGTTGTGGGATAAAACCCATTGTCCAGTTTGTACATTTTCAGGCTGGTTTCAATGGCGGCGATGTCCACCTGGGCTTTGACGATTTTTGCCTTGTCCGCCTTATCCATATACCTTGGCACAATGGCACCGGCCAGAATCCCCAGGATGATGACAACCACCATCAGTTCAATAAAGGAGAAACCTGCCTGATTTCCAATCTGCCTGCTGGACTGCCTAAAAAATTTTATGTTTATCTGTTCTATCATTTGCATTTATGATCGCCTCTACATTGTTGCCTTTCAGTCAAATAAAAACTTTGAAATCCTTCAATTCGAGTGGATTATTAAAAAATTAAAAAAAAATAACAAGAAAAAACATTGTACTAACAATCTTGATACTCACCGTTTGACCCCTTGCCCTGACAAATTTTCCCCCGACATTGACCCTTAACCCCCTCTCTGGTATAAAGCCTTGTACTTTTAGGAAAGAAACATCAAAGGCCTTTGAATAAACCATGTCTTACCAGGTTCTGGCATTAAAATACCGGCCCCAGACATTTTCAGAAGTTGTTGGACAGGATCATGTCACCACCACCCTGACCAACGCCATTTCCGGAAACAGGGTGCCCCATGCCCTTCTGCTGGCAGGTCCCAGGGGCACCGGAAAAACCACTATTGCCCGCATCATGGCCAAGGCCATGACATGTCAGGCCGGGCCGACCTCGTCGCCATGCAATGAATGCAGAATCTGCAAAGACATTATCAACGGTCATTGTGCCGATGTGTTTGAAATTGACGGTGCCTCCAACAACAGTGTTGAGCAGATCCGGGAACTCAGAGACAATGTGGCCTACATGCCCTCGGCCGCCAGGTACAAAATCTATATCATTGATGAAGTCCACATGCTTTCAATGGCTGCCTTCAATGCCCTGCTCAAGACCCTTGAAGAGCCCCCGGAACATGTTCTTTTCATCTTTGCCACCACGGAAGTCCATAAAATTCCGGCCACCATCCTGTCCCGGTGCCAGCGCCATGACCTGTCGCGAATTTCACTGGACAGAATCTGCGCCCACTTGGAGAATTTGTGCGGAAAAGAAGGCTATACCGTTGAAAAAGAGGGGTTGGAACTGATCGCCTTAGAGGCGGACGGCTCCATCAGGGACGGTTTAAGCCTTTTGGATAGAATCCTTTCAGCCGGGCCTGAAAAAGAGATTGACAGGCTTTTGGTGGCCCAAAGGCTTCGGGTCACGGACCGAAGAATTCTTTTTTCCATATCTTCGGCCGTACTGGAAAGAGACGGGGCCCAACTTATTGATCTTGTCAGCAAAATCAATGATTCCGGTATGAACTTGAAAGAATTTTATTCCGGCATCATTGCCCAGTTCAGGAATCTGAACATCATCCGACTGTGCGGGAAAGACAGCCCGGTGCTCAATATGATTGAAACGGAAAAGCTTGAGCTTGAGCAAATGTGTAAAAACCTGCCACCCGCCTATCTTGGGATGCTTCTGGATCTGCTTTTAAAGGAGGAGAGCATTGTGCGCTTTGCATCCCACACCCAGACCGCCGTGGAGATGGTGCTGCTCAAAATGATCCAGATTGAGCCTGAGACCCGGCTTGATGAGATCATCACCAAGGTGGATCTTCTGGCACGCCGGATGGAGAACCGCCTTGAAAAGGCCGGTGCAGGTTCACCCCCCCCGCAACAAAATGATCATCTGAACCAGACATCTGTTCCGCCTGCAGGACAGGTTCCCGGTGCCGGGCCATCAAAACAACCGCCCCCGGAAGCCCCCCCGCCAATGCCGGCGCCCCCAGCCTGTAAGCCGGACCGGGAACAGGCGCCAGCGCCGGATATCCCAGCCTATTCATCGGGGCATGACACCCCTTTGCAGCAGGAGAAAGAGCATCTGGGCCCGGTAACCTGGCCCCGGTTCATGGATATACTTCAACATGAACTGCCCTTTATTTTCGGCTTATTTTCCAAGGGCCGGGCAGACACATCTGCCCCGGACAAAGTGATTGTAACCCTTGCATCCTGCTCCGGGTTTGAAGCGTCCAGGCTCGACACCAAAACCAAAGCGCTGAAGGAACTGAGTCAGAAACATTTAGGTAAATCCATCGAGGTAAGTATAAAGAACAGCGGCAGGCCGGATGATGAGACTTGCCAACGGCAATATGACCGGCAAAAGTCCGAACAAGCTGCGGCAGGGCACCCCATGGTCCAGCACGCGGTACGTTTATTTGACGCAGATATCATATAACAGCCACGGGCTGACCTGGTTTTTCACCGTGGTTCAGTCCACAACAAAAGTTGAAAGATCTGTGTAGGTTACACAAACTTTCTTATAAAAAACGGATAGGAGTTAACCCATGAGAAATATGAATAACATGATGAAACAGGCCCAGAAACTGCAGAAAAAAATGCTGCAGACCCAGCAGGATCTGGCAACCAAAACCGTTGAAGCCAGTTCCGGCGGCGGTATGGTTAAAGTCGTAGCCAATGGTGCCCAGAAAATTGAGTCCATTGTTCTTGAAAAAGAGGTGGTTGATCCAGAAGATATTGAAATGCTTCAGGATCTTGTGCTTGCCGCGGTGAATGACGCCTTGAAAAAATCCCAGGACATGGTCTCCGCTGAAATGGGAAAACTGACCGGCGGCATGAATATTCCAGGACTGTAATATTT
>QKDP01000321.1 GCA_003252055.1 Desulfobacter postgatei
CAGATTGGCTTTAATGTCCCGGTTTGAGGCAAAATGGCGATATTGCGCCTCCACCCGGGCAGGCGTGGGTTTTTCTGTGTCAAAAGCATTGGCAAAAATGGCTTTTTTCATTTGGGCGGGTGTATCCATGCCTTTAAGCCATGCCGGTTCGGCAAAGGGCGGTTTAGATCTGCCCAGAAGTGCTATTTTAGGCCGGCATTCCTTGGCAAGGGCAATGGCACATGCTGCTGTAACGCCCCTGGCACCGCCGGAAATTACAACAACATCGGATTTGTTCAGGCGAACTTCAAAGGGTTCGCTGAGAGGTTTGGATACAAGTTCTGGAATGTAACAATGTTCACCGTCAAGCCCCATTTCCACGGCTCCCCGGGTCATCATCAGCCCCACGGCAGCTTCAGCGTTCTTTTTTATGGCTTTTTTATCAAATGGCAGGTCAAGGGCCCGGCACAGAACCGGTTTCCATTCAAGGGCAGCTGTTTTGGCAAGGCCTGCCATGCCACCGTAAACAGGACTGATTTGCGGTTCAAAATTTTTAAATCCAAAGCCGCCGCCCAGAAGGCTGATACAGGTCATGAAGCTGGCGCCTTCCTTGGCACTTGCTGTCAGGTATGGTCCGTTTTTTGACGCCATGCTGAACGCCGTTAAAAGAAACCGGCCGGCTAAAGCGTCGTCGCTGGGTTGTCCAAAGGCGTCCGGTATAAGGACAATCCCCGCTGCATCGGGCAGATCCGGAATATTCTCCGGGGTGGCATCAATGATCTGCGTGGCAAGTTTAAGTTTTTTAAACTCTTTTTCAAATGCCGCGGCAATGCCTGCACTATCCCTTGTCAGGTAGATGGTTTTACCTGCAGGAATCTGAATTCTTGCCCCATTATAGAAACGGACCTGATGGGTAGGAAAGGCGGAGAGAACTACCTCTTGCCTGCCCAGCACCTTTATTTTTGTTTCTTCGGCCTTTTCTGCCTGGATAGGGTCACTTATGAGGTCATGAGAAGTTTTTTTTTAGCGGTTTCTTTGGAAACCGTTGTTTGTTCAGGCGTTAAGTAATTGACGATGTCGGACAGGGTCTTCAAGCTGCCCATATCATCCGGCGATAAGGCCCTGGATTCGGGTTGCTCCTGTTCAAGGCGGGACAAAATTTCAACCCGTTTTATGGAATCAACGCCAAGATCCGATTCAAGGTTCATCCCGGGTTCGAGCATCTCTTTGGGGAACCCTGTTAATTCACTGATGATGTTGACCAGAATGCCAAGTGTATCTTTGGCCGGCTGTTTGTTTTGGGGCTTTTGTTGCTCATTGCCGATGGGACCGGTGGTTTGCTTAAGCGCCGCGGCTTTTCCCTGGTCTGTTTCAACAGCCGTACAGATGTCTCCAAGGGTTTTGACTGATCCCAGGCGTTGGGCTGATAGATCCTCTTTGTCAGGAAATGCTTTTTCAAGTTCTGAAATGATCTCAACCTTTTTAATAGAATCAACGCCAAGGTCAGATTCAATATTCATTTCAGGCTCTAACATTTCCACCGGGAACCCTGTTAAACGGCTGACAATTTCAAACAGGATATTTTTAACTTCCGGGGCAGGGGACGCAGCCTGCGGGGCAGGCGTCGCCGGTGCTGCTGATGGCTGAGGCTGCCGGACCTGGGAAGGCACAGGCCTTGATATTGTCTTTTGAATGGATGGTAATGGGGCCGGCTCAGACATCTGGGGTTGCTGGTAAGGCATGGCCTGTGCCGGGGCCGGGGTAAACACCTGGCTACGGGTTTGTGACATAAGTGCGGCCAAGGCCTTGCCGGCCTGGGCCTGGGTTTCCAAAAACTTCTCATGGGCCCGGGCGGTCTGGGCCTGGAGTTGCTGCATGGCATTGAGTCCCTGGACAAGAATGTCCGGATTTGCCGGAGCCTGATTTGCAGTCACATGGTGCATTGAATTTGACGTTGTCTGGGAATGGGTTTCGTTAAATTCAGGGTGTGGAAAAGATGTCATGGTATTTCCTTGTGTGGTGGATCTCTGTTGGGTTGAACCCGTTGTATAAACAGATGAATCCTGTGCAATGTTTTCGTTTTTGGCGTCTTGGGATGCCCGGGCCTCTAAAGGCTGGGATAGTATCGGCTGAGGTTGTGATGACTGGACAGGGGCATGAATGGGTGCCTTTTCAGGCTGAGTCACTTCAGGCGGACTCATTTCAGGTGGACTCATTTTAGGTGTCGGGGGCTTTGGATTGGCCCCGTTGAGCATGATGATAAGTTTTTTAGACTCAGGCTGTGCCGCATCCTCTTCCCAGGCAGAAAGGTCCACAGGATGACCCAGGGCTGCAAGGGTGCATAATCCTATCCCCAAATCCTGAATGCCGCAATTTTTTCCGGCTGAGCTTCCAGTTGATCTTTCAGTTGATCTATCTAAGGCAATGGTCTGTACATCCTGGTCTTTTAAAATGGATTTAATCAGGCCGCACAGAACAGACTTGGGCCCAATCTCCACAAAGGTGTCAACGCCTTGTTCGTGCATTTGTTTGATGTTGCCAATAAAATCCACCGGGTGCATCAACTGCTGTCCTAAAAGATCCTGGGCCTGGGCACAATCCCCGGGGTAGGGCGATCCGGTCGTATTGGATAATACATTAATTTGAGTGGGCGTGATGGCCGCTTTCCGGGTTAACGCCTTGAACGGAGCAGCGGCATCTGCCACCAGTCGGCTGTGAAACGCTGCGGCCACCGGCAGTTTGATGGCCCGCATTTTGCGGGCTTTGCAGATTTTTTCAGCTTTGAGGATGTGTTGGGTCTCCCCGGATAACACGCCCTGGAACGGACTGTTCCTATTGGCTATAACAAGATCAAGTTTTTCCTCTTCAATGAGGGCCTCGATCTTTTCAATGGGGGCCTGGATCGCAAGCATGCTGCCTGGATCACCTGCACTTTGACCGGCCTTGGCCATGAAATTGCCCCGGGCAGCTGAAAGTTCAAGACAGGTCTGGGCATCAATCCAGCCGGCTGCATATAATGCGCACAATTCTCCGTAACTGTGGCCACAGGTCATCCGGGGTTTCACATTGAACCGGGAAAGAATTTTCAGCATGGACAAAGAGACTGCACCAATGGCGGGTTGGGCGATGCGGGTCTGACGCAGGGCTGCCTCGGCCGATTTTTTATCCAGGGCATATTCCGGCGGCGGATACATATACCCGGACAGCAGCCCGTCATCATCTGCATCCGTGTTACTGACACAGGACTGGGCCATTTCGAGAACCTGAAGGCTTTCCGGAAAAACAGACATAATCTGACCGGCCATTCCGGTGTATTGACTTCCCTGGCCCGGGAAGACAAATCCCAGTTTCCCGGATGCTGCACCCTTCCCGAAAAAGATAGGCGGTTTGGCCGGTTGATCGTCATTGACCACACGTTTTGCCTGGGTCAACCGTTCAAAAACATCATCCTGGTCAGACAGCAAAATCAATAATCGCACATCATGTTTTGATGAAAATTCTTTTCTGGATTGGGTTGCCTGCCAGGCAATAGCCTGGGTAAAGGCAGCCTTGTCCCGGGTGTCATGGGCTTTGATGGTTTCAGAAATGGTAGCCAGCTTTTCAACAATATCTTCTTGGGTTTTCCCGGAAACGGCCAGGATCTGCACAGTACCGTCCCAGGAGATATCGGCTTTTTCAGGCGCGTACTCTTCAAGCACAGCATGAAAGTTGGACCCGCCGAACCCAAAGGCGGAAACGCCGGAACATCTCAAAGAATTCGTTGAGCCGCCGCCGATCCATGGCCTGGAGGTCTGGTTGAGATAAAAGGGGGAGTTTAGTATATCCAGATCAGGGTCAGGCGTTTGGGCTTTCAGTGTGGGGGGAATGACCTTGTGGTGCAACGCCAGGACAGCCTTGATCATGCCCGCAGCACCTGCTGCCGCTTTGGTGTGCCCGATCATGGATTTCACGGATCCGATAGCTGTGGATCCAACGGCGTTGTCTTTGAAAAATTTTTTCAGTGCAGTGAATTCAACCTTGTCACCCACCCGGGTCCCTGTACCATGGGCTTCAATGAGCCCCACGGATTTCGGCAAAATACCTGCATTGCCATAGGCGTTTTCCAGGGCCTTGATCTGTCCTTTAGCCTCCGGGGCATATATGGCCGAGGTGCGCCCGTCACTGGACGTGCCCATGCCTTTGATGACCGCATAAATCCGGTCCTGATCGCGTTGGGCGTCCGCCAGGCGCTTGAGTACCAGCAGGCCGATGCCTTCACCCAGCACTGTACCGTCTGCGTTTTCTGAAAAGGGCCGGGCGTCACTGGTATGAGATAATACACCGGTTTTGGCAAAACACATGTGCATGAAAATATCATTAAGGGTATCCACCCCGCCGGTGATGGACATATCGCACCGTCCGGTTTCAAGTTCCATCATGGCCGTATGAATGGCGGAAAGGGAGCTTGCACATGCCGCATCACACACCGTGTTGGTGCCGGACAGATCCAGACGGTTGGCGATTCTTCCGGCTACCACATTGCCCAAAAGGCCTGGAAATGAATTTTCCTGCCAGCTGACATAAGAATCGCTGATCCATTTTAATACCCGTTCTTTTTTATCCGGGGCGATACCGGCTGCATCCAAAGCGTTTTTCCAGAATGGATGTCCCAGCCTTGCGCCAAGGGGAATCACCAGTTCCTGGGTGCCGGTTACCCCGAGGATTACATTCACCCGTTTTTCTTTCAGATGGGCATGGCCCACCGGGTAGCCGGCATCGGCAAGTGCCATGCGAACCACTTCCAGGCCGAGAAGCTGGGAGGTGTCCGTGGCTTCAATGTTTTTTGGGGGAATGCCATAGGTTAAAGGATCAAAAGCAATGTCCGGCAGAAAACCACCCCTGCTGCAATAGGTATGGTCAGGACAGTCCGGGTTCTCATTGAAATAATCTTTCAGACGCCAGTGAGAGTCTTCAGGTACTTGTGTTATGGCGTCTTGGCCGTTGAATACCAATCTCCAGAATTCCTTAAGATTTCTGGATTCAGGAAAAATGCAGCCCATGCCGATGATGGCAATGGGCGTCCCGGGGGTACAGGGCGACTGTGTTTCAGTTTCGGCTTTGGGTGTCATGTAGGGAAATAATATGGTTACTGGTTTTAAATCGTGTTTGAACGAAAAGCTTTTCGTCCAAACACTGGGTTGCCGTCCAAGTACAAAATAAAATTAGATATTTATATATACGGCCTAAGGGGACTAAATCATCAGCAGGCAAGGATATTGACAAAAGTTTTACATAGATTCAGAAGAGATCAGTTTAGAAATTTCATTGAGTTGCATGGGCGAAAAAAGTCCTGCACCGGGAGGAAGTTCAATGCCCTGGGCTCTTGCAAATGCGGCCCGGGTGACAACACAGGCGCCGGTGAGCAGATTCATGGCGATTTCCGCTGCAAATCGGTTGTTATGGGGTTCAAGAAAACTGCCTTTGGCCCATTGGTTGAATGCGCCCATGGCAGGGCCGCACCAGACCTGATAGTCCATTTTACGCTGGAGATTCCCCTGGATTGCCCACCTGGAAGATTGCCCAAGATAGGATCTGAAAACCAGGGCCATTTTATGCGCAGGGTCCAGTTCTGCACGGTCCACCTCCTGCTGATTTCCCCGTGACAGGAAAAAATCCCGGGTGGACTGCCAAGCTGCATCAAATGAAGTTAATAAAAATTTATCCTCAATTTCCTTTTGGGCAGCCAGGGGAAGATCTGCAAAACAGGGGTAACTTTTGTATAATTGATACAGCTTTTCCGCCCGCACAGGAAACAACGTCCCGCGTTTAAGCACCTGAACCCGTGCGCCGATTTCAAACATGTCTGCGGAAGGGGCCATGGCAACGTCTGCCTGTTCGGCCTGGCTGAGCAGTTTTTTGACATCCTCGCAGATGCCGGCTTCCACACATGCCTGGTTAATGGAACCTGTAAGGATATATGCGGCACCCATGCTGAAGGCGGCAGATGCTGATTCCGGCGTGGCTATGCCGCCGCCAAGCCCGACACATAGCGGACTTTCAAAATTATATGTTGCCATGGCTTCGTTCTTTAGGGCAATAAACGTTGGTAAAAGCGCCAGGGCAGGGCGGTTATCGGTATGCCCGCCAGAATCGGCCTCGGCGGTAAGGTCCTGGGCCATGGGGATTTGAGAGGCAAGCATGGCTTCATCTGCAGTGATCATCTGCCGGTCAACCAACTGGTCGAGCAGTTTTTCCGGCGGTGGTGCGAAAAACTGCC